>MAAU01000026.1 GCA_002162825.1 Gammaproteobacteria bacterium 54_18_T64 | reverse complement strand
GACCAGTACCTGGCGTGCTTGCTCTTCGCTCCCGAAGGAGGCGAATAGACAGGCGCCGGTGCCGGTCATTCGAACAGTTGCGTATTGCTCCAGCCATTTGCGGGCTGTTTTTACCTCAGGGTAGAGCTTTTCCGCTATGGCTTGGCAAGCATTGCTGCCACCCTGCTCGAGAAAGGCGCGTATTGTGATGGCGTGTGCGTCCCTTGTCAATTGCTGGTGTGAGAATATTGTTGCGGTGGCGACTTCCACCTTGGGCGCGAGAATAAGATACCAGCGTTGGTCGATCTCGACCGGGGTTAGTATTTCACCAATTCCCTCCGCCCAGGCGGTGCGGCCGTGGATGAAGACGGGAACATCGGCGCCCAATTTAAGGCCGATGGCAGCGAGCTCTTGGCGGCTGAAATCGAGCTGCCACAGTCGATTGAGGCCAATGAGGGTGGTCGCCGCATCGCTACTGCCGCCGCCCAGACCGCCGCCGAGGGGCAGGCATTTGCGTAAATGAATATCGGCACCGCAGCACTTTGTGGGTTGTTGCGCCAGGGCCGCTTGTTGCAGGGCCTTGGCGGCGCGATGCACCAAATTGTCGTGCTCGGCTATCTGTGGGTGAGTGGGGGTGAGGGTGATGATGGCGTCATCGCGGTCTCGAAAGTCCAGTTGGTCGCCATAGTCGAGTAATTGAAACAGGGTCTGAAGGCGATGATAGCCATCGGCGCGACGCCCGATAATGTGCAGGAAAAGATTGATTTTGGCCGGCGCAGGCAGGCTGAGTTGGGCGTTCTTCACGGCTATTTATCTATCGCTTCAATGGTTTGATGTGTCGAGTGGCGGCCTTGTCGGCAAAGGACCAATCCTTCAATAGCAGCGTAAAAGAGAGGTTTTCACTGTGGCCTGTAAGTTTACTCGGCAAGGGGCCGCGTGAGTCGGTTTTATAACGACTTAAGTGAATTGTCCAGCCGTTTTCTTGCAGGGTACTGAGCAAGCCCTCTTCATTAAAGCCGGTAATGGCAGATTTACTGGCGGGGATGCCCTTGAGCCAGTAGCGCATTTGCTTAACGGGCAGGGGTTCACCAAAGAGGCGTCGGGTTAAGCCGGTGGCGGAAGGGGAGGTTATATCGTCCCGCCCGGCCTGTTTGAGGGTGACACCGTGAGCATTGCCGTTAATATTTACCGTGCCGACACCGAAGGCGCCGCTTAGATAAATATTAAAACTGTCGCCTCGCTGAGACCAGTCAAACCAGGCACTGGCGGAGTCTCGATCGTTGCGATAGGCGAGCTTGCCCTTTAATTGCCAGTTATCGATGGCCAGCATGGCCGTTCGGTGAGCTGACCAGGTGCTGGCGACGGGTTTGACCTGCTCTCTCAGGGGTGTGCAGCCCACAGTCAATACGAGGAGGAGAAGGGCGAGAAGGCTTCGAGTGTGGAGGGCAAGCCTGGAGTCGGGCTTAGGTAAGTAGGGCATCAGGTTTGGGGGTTTCGCGCCGACAATTGCGCAGGTAAATTAGCGTGGCTCATTCTAAAGGGAAGGTGTTGAGTGCTGAATCATGTTTAGAGCTGCACGTTGAGGCGCTTCAGGGTGTCGAGGAGGGGTTCGTTGCTCGGATTGTTGTTGATGGCGTTTTTCCAAACTGAGCGCGCCTCGTCTTCTGCACCCGTCGTCCACAATACTTCGCCGAGGTGGGCGGCGACTTCAGGGTCGGGCATGGTGTGCATGGCGGCGCGCAGGTGCCCCAGAGCCTTGTCGTACTCGCCGCGCTTGAACAGCACCCAGCCGAGACTATCCTGAATGGCGGGGTCATTGGGTTTGATGGCTACGGCCCGCTGGATGAGTTCAAGGGCTTCGTCATAGCGTTCGGTGCGGGTGGCCAGGGTGTAGCCGAGAGCATTGAGAGCTGAGGCATTGTCGGTGTCTTGCTCAATGATGGCGCGCAGGTCTTTCTCGGTGGCGGCTATATTGCCAAGCTTTTCGTGAACCAGGGAGCGGCTGTAGAGTAGCTCGATATTATCCGGGTGCTCGGCAAGTCCCTCGTCGAGCAGGGTTTGGGCGCTTTGATGGCCCTGGCGGGCAATCAGTAGCTGGCTCTCGAGTTGGTAGAAGGCGCTGGCGTGGTTGGGGTGGTCGAGGCGCAATTGGTGCAGATGAAGGCGGGCATCGTCGAGTTGGCCTCGGCTCGCCAGTATCTGGCTAATGCGTGATGTTGCCTGTAGGAGCAGAGCCGTGTCGCTGACCTGCAGGTAGTGCTGTAGGGCGTCGTCTAGTAGTGAGCGCTGTTCGGCCATTTGGGCAAGTTGGTAGTGGGCTTGCGAAGCCATGTGGCCCTTGTCGATCAGCGAATGATAAATCTGGCGAGCCGCTTCGGCATCGAGGTTTTCACTGTGCAGGAGGGCTAGCGCTAGCTTAAATTTGTCGTTGTCATCCTCCTGTAGGGCCAGTGCGGTCATTTTCTCTATGGCTAAAGGTAGGTCGTTCTTGGCGACAAAACGGATCAATTGCAGTTGTAATTGTTGACTCTTGGGTGAGTGTTTTAGGCCCTGCTGCAGTTCGGCGATGGCTTCATCTGGTCGTTCGGCCCGGTGGAGGATTTGTGCCGCGACAAGGCGGGCGGGTTGATCGCTGGCTTGCCTGTTTAAAATGCTACGGACAGCGCTCAGGGCTTCGTCGTGGCGAGAGAGTTGAGTGAGGATGAGGGCCTTGCCCAGTAAAAAATCGCGCTTGCCCGAATGTTTTTTGTCACTGGCCTGATATTGCTCGAGGAGGATTAGACGCTGCTCATTATCGAGTTTTGTGGTGTAGCTGGGCAATAAGACCATGTACTTGCCATTGTTTTGCCCGAGCAGGTAGTCGGCGTGGGCAAAGGCGAGCTTGAAATGGCCCTGTTGAGCCTGGGCGTAAAAGGCCATATTGCGAGCCTGAAGATTCTCCGGTTCTACCTCTGCCCATAAAACCCCCAACTCCTGGAGTGCGGCATTGTTCTTTTGATAGGAGGCGGTGCCCACGGCCCTGGCGACGACGCCGGGGTCGCGAGTGGCGAGTGCCTGGCGCTGGTAATTTTCGAGGGCGAGGTCAAGATTGCCACGGGTGCCGGCAATTTCAGCAACGAGTAAGTCGTAAAAGGTTTGTGTTGAGAAGGGCCGAACGGGATAATCGCGTTTGACAGATGGCGTTTCATTGTTGGTGTCGGTGATGCTGGGCGTGACTTCGGTATTGTTGGCAGTGCTTTGACGGAGCTCTGGTGAGGCGCAGGCTGTCAATAGCGTCAATACGGCAAAGGCGGGCGCAATACTTTTCAGCTGCTGGCGTAAACGTGTAAGTTTGCGGGTGACTAGTGGCTTGTAATGCATAGTAGAGAATTTCCGGACTGTTGCCGCAGAGTGTTGTCAGTATAATTGCCATGGTTGTGTAGCGCTTAGCTTATAGCCGTGACTGTGAAATATATCCACATTGGTCCTTTATGCCCCTGATTGCCCTTGGAATCAACCATCGTACCGCAAGTCTCGATATTCGCGAGCGCGTTGCCTTTGCCCCCGATCAAATGATCTTGAGTTTACAGCAGGGTCGGGAGGTCAGCGGCGCCGATAACCTGGCGATACTCTCCACCTGCAATCGCACCGAACTTTACGCCACCGGCAGCGTCGAGCACAGTGCCCTGTTGACGTGGATGGAGGATCACCACCAGCTTGCAGCCAATGCGCTGGACAGCAGCTATTACGTGCTGGAGGGGGATAAGGCGGTACAGCACATGATGAAGGTGGCTAGCGGGCTGGACTCCATGGTGCTGGGTGAGCCGCAAATTCTCGGCCAAATGAAATCGAGCTATGCGGTTGCGCAGAGGGCGGGAACGGCAGATGGGCTCCTGTCTCAGGTTTTTCAAGGTGTATTTGCCACCGCGAAGCGGGTGCGCAGTGAAACGGCGATTGGCCAAAATCCGGTATCGGTGGCCTATGCGGCGGTGAGTTTGGCGCAGCGTATTTTTAGTTCAATGAAAGAAGTTAGCGCGCTATTGATTGGCGCCGGTGAAACGGTCGAGCTTTTGGCCCGCCACCTACGTGAACAGGGCGTGGGCGATATTATTGTCGCCAACCGGACCTTGGCGCGGGCTCAGGAAATGGCGGAGACATTCTCAGCCGAGGCGATTTTATTATCGGATATTCCCGAGCACTTACATCGCGCCGATATTGTTATTTCATCCACCGCCAGTCAGTTGCCGATCCTGGGTAAGGGCGCGGTGGAGTCGGCCTTGAAGCGGCGTAAGCATAGGCCGATTTTTATGGTCGATATTGCCGTGCCCCGGGATATTGAGCCTCAGGTTGCCCAGCTCGACGATGTTTACCTGTATACCGTCGATGATCTGAAGGAGGTGATAGAGGTCAACTTGCGTCATCGTGAAGATGCGGCCGGACAGGCCGAGGAGATTATTGCCGAGGGCGTTAGCAATTGGAGGAGTCAGTTGCGTGGCCAGCAGGCGGTGGGTACGATTCGCGCCTTTCGCGATAAACTGGGTGCGATGCGCGATGTTGAACTCGATAAGGCTCTGGCGTCGGTTGCCCAGGGTCAATCCGCCGAACAGGTGCTGCGTCAATTGGCCCACGGGCTCACCAATAAATTCTTACACCTGCCAACCACGCGACTGAAGAGGGCGGGCGAGCAGGGCGATAATGACTATATGAACTGGACCCGAGATTTATTTGATTTGCCGGCTGCGGGTGAAATATCACCGAGCGGCAATCCGCATGAGAGCACACGGCAGGGGGCTGAGCCCAGTGTCGATCCTGCCAATACAGAGATTAAAACAAGGGACGAGCAATGAAAGCCTCGCTATTAGAAAAACTGGATCGTCTTGCGGAACGTTACGACGAAGTTGGGCACCTGCTTAGCGACGCGGAAGTTATTGCAGATCAAAACCGCTTTCGCGGCCTGTCGATGGAGTACGCCGAGCTGGAGCCGGTGAGCAAAACCTATCAGCTCTTTGTGCAGGTGTCTGAAAATGTTGCAGAGGCGCGATCAATGCTCAAGGACAGCGACCCCGATATGCGGGAGCTGGCGCAAGAGGAGTTTCGTGAGGGCGAGGCTGAGCTGACAGATTTGGCGAAGGCATTACAAACCCTGTTATTGCCGAAAGACCCCAACGATAAACACAATGTCTTCCTTGAAATTCGTGCCGGCACCGGCGGTGATGAAGCGGCAATTTTTTCCGGTGATTTGTACCGCATGTACTCGCGCTATGCCGAGTCCCGGGGCTGGAAGGTCGAGATTGTCAGTGAGCGCCAGGGTGATCACGGTGGTTACAAAGAAATAATTGTGCGCATTGTCGGTAAAGATGTTTTTTCCCAGTTTAAATTTGAGTCGGGCGCCCACCGCGTACAGCGTGTTCCCGAGACAGAATCCCAGGGCCGGGTACATACCTCGGCCTGCACGGTAGCTATATTGCCGGAGGCCGATGAAATCGCGGCGGTGGAAATTAATAAGGCCGATCTGCGTGTCGATACCTTCAGGGCCTCGGGCGCGGGTGGCCAGCATGTCAACAAAACCGATTCGGCAATTCGTTTGACCCACTTGCCGACCGGTATCGTGGTCGAATGTCAGGATGAGCGCTCCCAGCACAAGAACCGGGCGCGGGCAATGTCCCTGCTACAGGCGCGTATTCTCGACGGCCTGCAGCAAAAGCAATCTCAGGAGCAGTCGGATTTGCGGCGCAGCCTGGTCGGCAGTGGCGACCGATCCGAGCGTATTCGCACCTATAATTTCCCCCAGGGGCGGGTCACCGATCATCGAATTAATCTCACCCTCTATAAAATTGATGAGGTGATGCAGGGTGATTTGGCACAGGTTATTCAACCCTTGATTACCGAATACCAGACCGAGCAGTTGGCCGCCTTGGCAAAATAACAAGCGTTAATACATGTCGCTAGAAAAATCCAGTATCGCGGAGTTGTTGCGCCTTGCCTCAGTGCTAGAGGTGGTTAGCGACAGCCCGCGTCTCGATCTTGAGGTGCTGCTCTGCCACGTTCTCGACAAGCCGCGCAGTTATTTGTTTACCTGGCCGGAACAATTACTGGATCAAAAATCGGCGCAGCACTTTAACGACTTATTTGTGCGCCGTGCCAATGGTGAGCCGATTGCTTATTTGACCGGGGAAAAAGAGTTTTGGTCTCTGTCCCTGGAGGTGAATGCGACGACCTTGATTCCCCGGCCCGATACCGAATTGCTGGTGGAAACGGCTCTCAAGGTTATTGCCAAGCCCGATGCGATAGTGCTTGATCTTGGTACCGGCACGGGAGCCATTGCCCTGGCGCTGGCGAGTGAACGGCCGAATTGGCAGATAAGCGCTGTCGACACAGTACCCGAGGCTGTGGCTCTCGCCGAAAAAAACCGCCAACGCTTAAGTTTGGACAATGTACAGGTGGGGCGGAGCGATTGGTTTAAAGACCTTGCCCGACAAAAATTTGATCTTATCGTCACTAACCCGCCCTATATCGACGCCGACGACCAGCATTTAAAAGAGGGAGATGTTCGCTTTGAACCGGACTCAGCCCTGGTGTCTGGTAATAAAGGTCTCGCCGATATCGAGGTAATTATTACTGGGGCAAAACAATATTTAAGTGCGGGGGGCTACCTGTTAATTGAACACGGTTATCAGCAGGCGGAGGCCGTTCGTGCCTTGCTAAATAGCAATGACTTTGTGCAAGTTACTACTGAGCAGGATATTGCCGGACTTGAGCGTCTAAGCTTAGGTTGTTTTAAAAAACCCTGATACAGCTCTTTAAGCAGGGTTGGTGTGCACCACGCAGTTAAAGCCTTGTTTTTTTGCTTTTCGTAAAGACTGATAGCTGGATTTCAGTGCGGCAGGAAAGTCGCTATTTTCGATTTCGCAAACACCTGCGCTAAGGGTAATATTGATTTTTTCATCTCTATAAGCGATGGCCTGTGTGCTGGTGAAATCTCTAAATTCGTCGGTCAGTCGGGCGGCTTTTTCTGCGGTAAATTTGGGCATTAGAATCGCAAACTCCCCACCACCATAGCGGGAGGAGACAAACATGCCGATATTGGTTGTTAATGATTTTGAAAACTCAATCAAAAGGTGATCGCCGCAGTCGTGCCCGAGTCTGTCGTTAATGTCGTTGAAGTTGTCGATGCCGATCATGCAGAGAGCCATTGTGATGCCTAGCTTTTCATTTTCTGCAATCATTGCCTCGGCTTTTTTATTAAAATAACGGCGGTTATAGAGGTCGGTTAGGGGGTCTCTGTCGGCATAGTCCTGCACTTTTTCCAGTAATTCGCGCTCTTCCAGGTTGTGCATGATACGGCAGTAAAATTCTTCATGGATAAAGGGTTTTTTGAGGAAGTCGCT
Organism: Gammaproteobacteria bacterium 54_18_T64; assembly: GCA_002162825.1. Classification (GTDB taxonomy): domain Bacteria; phylum Pseudomonadota; class Gammaproteobacteria; order Pseudomonadales; family Porticoccaceae; genus Reddybacter. The sequence continues at coordinate 16,308 of MAAU01000026.1, read as the reverse complement.
GGCGCCATTCTTGATAAAGCGAGCCGATAGATAGCGGTCACTTTCCGAAGATAATGCAATAATAATTAGCTGGTTATTACCCATCTTGCGGCGTACATGTTTGGTTAGCTCTATGCCGTCCATGACGGGCATGTTGAAGTCGGTAATTAGTAATTTTATGTCGGGGTTTTTTTCAAGCATGGCGACGGCCTCTTTGCCATCTTTTGCCTCGCTGACATTAAATAGGTGGGTTTTTAATAGTTTCTTAAGGTGAGTTCTGGCAGTGATGGAGTCGTCGGTGACGAGTACATGGGTCTCCTCATTCTTGGTTAACCTGACCAGTAGTTTTACCGCGTATTCATAGGCGAAACGACTTTCTTTGACAACGTAGTCAACGACACCCCTGGCGAGTAGGGAGTTTCTGTTCTCTTCGTTATAGCTACCCGTCAGGACAATGGTTGGGATTTTTTTGGCGAGACAGAATTCAACAATTTCGCCGTTGGGCGCATCGGGCAGTCCCAGGTCGGCAAGGCAGGCAAAAAATGGTGTTGTCGCACGGGCAATCAGTTCCGTCGCTTGCCCTAATGTCTCGGCAAACTGTGGTTTTAAGTCCTCATACTGGGCAATAAATTGCTTGAGAACTTTTAAAACCATGGGGCTGTCTTCGACGACGAGGATATGCTTCATGACAGATGTATGCCTGTAATTATTACTAGAATTAGCGACTCACTATAAATTGAGCAATAATCCTGGGCAATTTACTGTCGCTAAAATTGACGATTGTTTCTCAAAACAAGGGTGTAGAGCCTGGTTGTAGATAGGGGGATATAAAAAAGGGCAGCTTGTAAGCTGCCCTAGGTGGGGTGTTTCTTGGTTTGATTGGCGTTGATTAACAGCCCTTTTTGGGGTGGCACTTACCACTGCCACTACCGCCGTCATCTGTAGAGCCGCCACCGCCACCGCCAATGGATATTGAAATGCTGGCAGTGCTTTGTTTGTCACCATCGCTCACAGTGTAGGTCACGGTATCGTTGCCGCGTTTTTTGCCGGCTGTATAGATCACACTTGAGCCGCTAATGGTGATACTGCCCTTATTCGCGGAGCCGACACTGACAAGGCTTAGAGCGCTCCCCTCCTTATCGCTATCGTTAGCCAGTACGTCGATAGTGACACTGCTGTTGGTTGAAACCGATGCCGAGTCATTGACCGCGCTTGGCGCGTCATTGACGGGGTTGACAGAAACACTGACGGTGGCAGTTGCGCTAGCCCCAGCACCATCGCTGACGGTGTAGGTGAAACTGTCACTGCCACTGAAATCGGCATTCGGTGTGTAGGTAATGGTGCTGCCATCGGTGCTGGTTGAACCGTTGCTGGCATTGCCGACCGCGCTGACGCTTAAGCTCTGGCCATCGGGATCGCTGTCGTTAGCCAGAGCGTCGACGGTAATGACACTATCCTCGTTGCCATTAGCACTATCATTGCCTGCACTGGGTGCGTTGTTGGCGGCTGTAGTAGCTGTTGCACTAGTACTGGCAATGGTGAGGTTGTTGTAGAGGTCTCTGGCCGTCACCTGATAGCTATAAGCGGTGCCAGCACTTAGGTTGCTTGCCACATAAGAGGAGCTGGTTTGCCAGGCGCTACTGATGCAACCGCTGCCGCCAGCGACACAGGTAAATTGATACTCGACGAAGCCCGAATCGTCGTTTGCAGTGAGCGCTGTCATGGCAATTGAGTTAGTACTACCTGTGGCATTGGGAACGCTAGTCCAGCCCATGGGGTTGGGGCTAGGCGCTGTGATGTCGCTAGTTTCACCCGAGGGCGCCACGGTGCCGGTAATGAAGTACTGACCAAGGCTACCGTAGTCGGAGTAGGGTGAGGTGCTACTGCCGACACCGTTTACCTCAAGGTAGTAGCGCCCAGCGGGCAGGTTTTGGACTATTCGTGCATCGGTATTGTCGCTCGGGTCACTGGTGGCGATAACGCCGCTATCGTCAGACAGGGTGAGTTCGATATCGAGGTTGGCGCCACGTCGACTACTGCGATAAAAGGCATCCCAGGCGGGAATGGCTGAGATATCGACGCTGCCGGCGCCGGCGATAAAGGTGAAGGTGTCAATGTCACTGCGGGTTTCAATAATGCCCTTGTTAGCGGGAATTGTGTTGGCCGGGTCGGTTTCTGGGTTGGAAACGTCGATGCTACCATCGGCGGCAATGACCAGTTCCGTGGCCGTGCTGTTACTTGCCGAGTGATCATCGCTGCGGTAGGCGAGTTGGCTGGCAATAATGGCCATATCATCCTGGGTTTGTGTCGCGCCGCTGTATTCGCCATTGCTCCACTGGGTGACGTTGTTGTAATAGCCGACGCCCATCACCGGGGCCCAGGAGACGTAGCCTGCACCGTGGCCGGTGTAATAGGTGGTGCTACCCTGGCCATCGTGAGAAAGATTGAGATTGTGGCCTGCCTCGTGGGAGGCTGCTTCGGCAATATAGTTAGCCATTGAGCTTAGCTTGTTGTAATAGACGAGAGCTGGTGAGTAGTAAGAGGTAAAGTTAGAGCGGCCCCAGACGCCAACATAGGCCACCCCACCGGAGTTCATATAGGGCATGTCTTGGCCATTGATATCGGTATTTCTAGTAATAAGCAGACGGCCGGTGGTACTGGTGAGGCTTGCGGGCTCTTCTGTGGTGATATCGATATCAAAGGGCGCAAAGTCCTCGGCGATGCGGTGCCAAATTTCATGGATGGCGGCTCGCTCAGCATCGCTGACATTGTTGAAGTTACCATCGGTGTCAAAGGGTGTCGCCGAGTAGCTAGCTTCTGCACCGCTATTCCAGGCGGTGCCGCTAATCACATGGCCGTCAAAGTCGAGGATGAAAACCTTGCTGGCTCCGGGTTTACTGTGCAGGGCAAAGACATTGGTGGCGGCTTCCAGGGCTGGCGTGCCGCCCTCGCTACTGCTGGTTTCTGTCGCTTCATGGGTAGTGTCTGGCATCACTGTGTCTTGATAAAAGACGCCGCCCTCATCATCAACCTTGATATATGCGAGGTCGCTCTCGTGGAAGGAGAAACTGTTCAGCCAGGCCACGGCGCGCTCTTGAGCGGCCAGTGGCAGGGTTCCAATCTTGTCGCGGGTTCGCCCGGGGGGTAAATCTTCGAGGCCAAAAGGCAGGTCGGGCCGAAATTGTCCATCTGCAGGGGCGGAGATGGCAATGCCGGGCAGGGCGATGATGGCCAGTCCGGCAGAGAGCTTAATTAGATTTGAGAGTGAACGCATGGCTGTGACCTCGTTGTTCAAAAATTGGCAAAAGTCCATTTAGCCGCTGTTGATCTTTGCTGACGGCTGCAGCACTGAGTGGATGTGCGCGGAGAATAGACTAGTAATAGCAGGTTAAAGTTGCGTCAGTTGGCAATTTTTTTTTGCTTGAAACAGACGGTTGTGATGGCTGATGAATGACAGAAAACCGTTCTGAATAGTTATAAAAACAATGCTAGTTAATGGTTGAATATTACTAAGAGCACAAAAAAACCGGGTGAGTCCCGGCTTTGTTGTACTGAGGCCTTACTTGTAGCGTTAGTCGATAATTGAGCGCTTGGATATTTCCTCTAGCATTACTTCGGTGGCACCGCCGCCGATACTTTGTACGCGGGCATCTCGCACCATGCGTTCAATGGCACTCTCGCGGATGTAGCCAAAGCCACCGTGAAATTGCTGGCAGGTGTACATGGTTTCATTCACCAGTTCACAGCAAAAGGCCTTGGCCATGGACACTTCCTTCACGCAATCTTTGCCCAGGGAATCGAGCCACGCGGCGTAGTAGGTGAGTTGACGACCGGCTTCAACCTTGGCCTGCAACATGGCGAGGCGTTGGCGAATGGTTTGTTTGTCCCACAGGGCGGCGCCAAAGGCCTTGCGCTCCTGCACATATTGCAGGGTCATTTCCAGGGCCTTGCTGGCCTCGCCGATGGACTGGGCCGCCAGTACGGTGCGCTCATTCTGAAAGTTGCGCATGATGGAGTAGAAGCCTTTGTTGAGCTCGCCGAGGATATTTCCTTTCGGCACACGGCAGTTGTCGAAAACCAGTTCGGCGGTATCGGAACTGCGCCAGCCCTGCTTGTCGAGGGCGCGGCTAACGGTAAAGCCGGGCGTGCCTTTTTCAACGATGAAGATAGTAATGCCGCGCGAGGCTTTAACGGAGGTGTCGGTTTTTGCGGCGATGAAATAGACGTCGCCCTTGACGCCATTGGTGATAAACATTTTGGTGCCATTGAGCACATAGCTGTCGCCATCTTCCACGGCGGTGGTGCGCATGCCGGCCACGTCGGAACCAGCATCGGGCTCGGTGACGCCCACGGCGCAAATTTTCTTGCCGCTGATAAGGTCGGGCATGTATTTGTCTTTCTGGGCCTTGCTGCCAAAGTTTTCCAGATGGGGAGAAGCCATGTCGGTGTGCACCATGACAGTAACCGCAAAGCCGCCAAAGCTGGAGCGGCCCAGTTCTTCGGCCAGCACCACACTGCCCAGGGTGTTCATATTGCTGCCGCCGTACTCCTCGCCATAGCGAATGCCGAGAAAGCCCAGGTCGCCCATCTTGCGCAGTACATCGCGGGGCACAAAGCCGTCCTCTTCCCAGGCATCGCCGTTGGGCACGATCTCCTGCTCGACAAAGCGGCGGATCTGCTCGCGCAGCATGTTTTGTTCTTCAGAAAAATACAGTTGGTTCATGGTTGTCCTCGGCGTGTCTGGGGTTGGGGTTAGGCGTGTGGAAAAAAATGTTCGTTATTCGGCGGGCTCTAATTCAATCAATACTGCCCCGCCTTCAACACTGTCGCCGACGCTGCAGAAAATTTCGCCAACCACGCCGTCGCTCGCGGCGCAGAGATTATGCAGCAGTTTCATCGAGTCGAGTACCACCATAGTGTCGCCACTGGCGACACTATGGCCGGGGGCCACTTTGATCTCGACCACCTGGCCGGGCAGTGAGGCGGTGATGCTGCTATCGCCGCTACCGGCGCTATGGCCTTTACCAAGGGCGAGGTCTTGCTCGCTGAGGCAGAGGTAGCGCTGGCTGGTACCTTTAGAGGTGAGGGTGATGGCAGCCGCAGCGTTGTCGACGCTAAAGCTCTGGCTGTGGCCGTCTATTTCGACTTGCAGGTCTTGCTTACCTATCCAGCCGGCGAGAATATTGTGTTTACTTGCGGCCAGGTCTTCGCCGATGACCTGAGTGCTAAGTTGGTAGCGCCCCTGTGAGCCGCTAATGCTCAGCAGGTGAATGCTGTCCGCCTCATCAAGCTGGTCCTTAAGAATCACGCGACTCTGCCCGGCTAAACCGGCCCTGTCGAGTACGCGGAAGGCACCGAGAGTTTGAAAGGGGGAGTTATGTACCCGGGTATCCTGTTGTTCTATCAGCATAATGCGGGCGATGGCCGCGCAAATAAGGGTTTTGCTATCGGTACTTTTAGCCTGCCAGCCGCCAATGAACGACTCCTCTAAAAAACGTGTGGTCAGAGCTTTATCGACAAAGTTTGGGTGGCGCAGAATATCGCCTAAAAAATCGAGATTATTACCCACGCCACTGAGCGTGAAGTTGTCGATGCCGCGTTGCAAGGCGCTGCGGGCATGCTCCCGGTTGTCGCCAATGCCAATGATTTTAGCCAACATGGGATCGTAATAGGGCCCGAGTACGGAGCCGGTTTGCACACCGCTATCGACACGCACGTCGCTGTGCTGGGGCTCGTTGTAAAGGGCGATGGTACCCGTCTGGGGGCGATAATTATTGGCGGGGTCTTCGGCGTTGACGCGGGCTTCAATGGCCCAGCCATCGCAGCTAATTTCATCTTGAGCGCAGGGCAGGTGCTCACCGGCGGCGATGCGTATTTGCCACTCGACCAGATCAAAGCCGGTAATGGCTTCGGTGACGGGGTGCTCAACCTGCAGGCGGGTGTTCATTTCGAGGAAGTACACTTCGCCATTGTTCTGATCGAGCAAAAACTCGACGGTGCCGAGGGAGTCGTAGTTAACGGCCTGGCCGAGGGTGATGGCGCTGGTAAAAAGCAGCTCGCGTTGTGCGTTACTTAGAAAACCGGCGGGCGCCTCTTCAATCACCTTTTGATGGTTGCGCTGAATCGAGCATTCGCGCTCGAACAGGTGGACGGTGTTGCCGTGGTGGTCGGCGGCCAGTTGCACTTCAATATGGCGCGGCTCTTCAATCAATTTTTCGAGTAATACCTTGTCGTCACCAAAGCCGGCCAGTGCTTCCTGTTTGGCTTGCGGCAGTTCGCGCACCAGCTGAGCGCTGTTGTCGACGCGGCGCATGCCCTTGCCGCCACCGCCGGCGCTGGCTTTGATCATCAGCGGATAACCGACCTTATCGCCTTCACTTAATAGCGTCGCTGGGGATTGGTCGGCACCGTGGTAGCCGGGAATGGTCGGCACACCGATATTTTGCGCCAGTGCTTTGGATTCGATCTTCGAGCCCATTACCCGTATGGCTTCACGGTTGGGACCGACAAAAATAATACCCTCCTGTTCACACAGGCTAATTAGCGCTTCGCTTTCCGAGAGAAAACCATAACCGGGGTGAATGGCGTCGACGCCGGTGTGTTGGGCCGCGGCGATAATGTTTTCCGCTTTCAGGTAAGACTGGGCACTCTCGGCGGGTCCTATTAATACGGCTTCGTCAGCCTGGGCAACGTGGCGGGCGTAGCGGTCGGCCTCTGAATAAACGGCGACGACGCGGATGCCGAGTTTTTGGCAGGTGCGCATAATGCGTACGGCGATTTCGCCACGGTTGGCGACGAGTAGAGATTTGATCATAGTGACTGACACACCTTTAATAGGGTCAAAAGAGAGGCGTTTTTATTGAGTAGCTGATGTGTCATCACATACGGTAAACCGGTGATGGCCCGGTATCGGGTTCCTTGGCGGCGGCCAGCGCCAGGCACAGGCCCAATACGTCGCGGGTGTCGGCGGGTTCGATAATGCCGTCATCCCAAAGGCGCGAGGTGGCGTAGTAGGGGTCGCTTTGCTCGCCGTACTGGGCGCGCACGCCGTCTTCAATTTTCTGTAACTCTTCGGGGCTGGCTTCTCCGCCTTTAAGGCTGGAACGGCGTAATTCGGTCATCACATTACTGGCGATGTCGGCGCTCATGGTGGCGCAATTGGCCGAGGGCCAGGTGAATAAAAAATTCGGCCAGAAGCCGCGGCCGGCCATGCCGTAGTTGCCCGCACCGTAGGAACCGCCGACGATAACGGAGAACTTCGCCACCCGGGAGGTAGCCTGGGCGTAAACTAACTTGGCGCTGTTCTTGGCAATGCCGCCGCGCTCGGCTTCACTACCCACCATAAAGCCGGTGATGTTGTGTAGGAATAAGAGCGGCGTATTGCGTTGATTGCAGAGCTCAATAAAGTGCGCGCCCTTTAATGAGGACTCGGAAAACAGCGCGCCGTTATTGCCGATCAGGCCAACCGGATAACCGTGAATATAAGCGGTGCCACAGATCAGCGTGTCGCCGTAGAGGGGTTTGTATTCGTGGAAGTCACTGTCATCGACCATCCGGGCAATAATTTCCCGCACATCGTAGGGTATCTTTGGGTTGGCGCTGACCACTCCGGGCAGTTCTTCCGAGCTGTAGCGTGGTGGCAGCACCGGGCGGGTGTCGGCATGGCATTTCGTTGGCCAGTTGAGCTTGGCCATAATTTCGCGAATGCGCGCCAGTGCCTCGTCTTCATCTTCGGCCAGATAGTCACTGACGCCCGAAACCTTGCTGTGCATCTCGGCGCCGCCGAGGGTTTCGCCATCGATCTCCTCATTAATGGCGACCTTGACGATGGAGGGCCCGCCGAGGTGGATGCGGGCATTGCCGCGCACCATAATATTTTCATCCGACAGCGCGGGGATATAGGCGCCACCCGCGGTACAGCCGCCAAAAACGGCAGAGATTTGCGGCAGGCCCTGGGCCGACATTTGGCACTGGCGGTAAAAGGTATTGCCGAAGTGTTCCTTGTCCGGGAAAACCCTGTCCTGTTCGGGTAGGTAGGCACCGCCGCAATCGACCAGATAAATGCAGGGCAATTTGTTTTGCTCGGCAACCTCCTGGGCGCGGACGTGTTTCTTCACCGTTTCGTGGAAGAAGGAGCCGCCCTTTACCGTCGCATCGTTGGCGATAATCATGCAGGTGACACCGCAAATCTGGCCGATGCCGGTGACGATACCCGCCGAGGGTACCTCATTTTTATACTGCCCGTAGGCGGCGAGGGGAGAGAGCTCGAGAAAGGCCGTGTGGCTGTCGACCAGTTGGTCGATGCGTTCGCGGGCAAGCATTTTACCTCGCTCGCGGTGGCGCACGATAAGTTTTTCGCGAATGCCTGTCGCCGCTTCGCTGTGGCGTTCTCGCAACTGATCGAGAAGCTTGGCGTAGTGCTCAAAATTCTCTTTATAGGCGGCGGATTGGGGGTTGATCGACGACTGAATGCGGCTCATAGGAACTCTCTTTGAGGAGCTTTTTATACTCCGGAAATCTAGCAGTTTCGTTAACGTTAACGTAAACGTTGCCGTGGCAATCTAGCAAACGAACAACGTTAATTCAAACTAGTGTCAAGGGATTGACGTTGTTCTCGAGCCGCATTTAAAAGACTACGCCGAAAACTGCGCAAACCAGTAATAGTATATTGGCTATAAAACCCATGATCATACCCGTGCTGCGGGTACTGGGGTCGGCAATATAGGCATTGCGGTAGATAAGGCGGCCCACAAAGAAGACCAGGCCCATCGTACCGGCAAAGCTGGAACTGAAATAATGGGCACAAATCCACAGTGCCGGTAGGGTGACCATTAACTGCTCTAAGGTATTGAGCTGTACACGTAATATGCGCTCGAAGGTTTCATCGCCGGTGACCGCGGGTGCCTTAATGCCGGCCTCGTCCCGAGCCTTGCCGACCATGGCCATAAAATAGAGATATTGAAAAACTAAGAGCAGGGTGACAAAGGCGACAAAATCCATGGTGTTTTCCTTATTGTGATGGACTAAAAAACCGGGCAAGTTAGCATCGGCTCACTTGCCCGGTGGACCTATATTGCCACACAACCGCCGTCGACGGGCATGGCGTGTCCGGTGACAAAGGAGGCATCGTCGGAGCACAAAAAGACCACCACCTTGGCAACCTCGGCCGGGTCGCCGAGGCGGCCGATGGGCTGTAGCTTGAGGAGCTGCTTTTCAACCCAGGGCTTTTCGTCGAGGGCGCGTTCGAGCATTTCGGTACGAATGCCGCCGGGGCAAACGGCATTCACGCGAATGCCTTTTTTGGCAAATTCAATGGCCGCTGTTTTGGTCAGTCCAACAACACCGTGCTTAGCGGCAACATAGGCCGGTACACCCTTGGCGGCGACCAGTCCGGCGACGGATGCGGTGTTAACGATGGCGCCGCCATCACCTTGGGCGAGGAACTGGTTGATCTGGTATTTCATGCACATGAACACGCCTTTGAGGTTCACATCGATGTTGAGATCGAAGTTTTCAATGCTGCAGTTGGGCGTGGTTGCGGCTTCGCCTTCGATGCCGGCGTTATTAAAAGCGATGTCGAGCCGTCCGTAGGTGTCTACGGCTTTTTTGACCAGGGCGATAACGTCCTCCTCGCTGGCGACATTGCAGCGCTGAAACACAGCTTCGCCACCGGCGGCAATAATACGCTCGACGGTCGCCAGGCCACCCTCCTCATTAATATCGGAGACCACAACCTTGGCGCCTCTCTCGGCAAATATTTCTGCCGCTGCAGCGCCGATACCACTGGCCGCCCCGGTGACCAGGGCAATTTTTCCTTCAATAATTCCAGACATGATGTTTCCTATAAAGTTAATTAAAATGAGTACAAAGTACGATGAATATTTCGGCGCTAATTCAACACCAAAAAACCTTGTAGCTCAATCGAATGTATTCATTGGGGTGGCAGGCTTATGTCCGTTCTTGTCATGCTAAGATGCGCTTTTATCCTGATGAGTACTATTTCATGTCTGACAAATTCACCACAGTTGAACAACAAGTTAGCTACGGCATTGGCCGCCAGATGGGCGATCAATTGGCCGGTAGTCCCTTTGATGAACTGGTACTTGCAGCGGTAATCGATGGCCTTAGCGATGCCTACACCGGTCAACCGGCTCAGATCGATACCGAGGTTATGAAGGCCGCGTTTGAAGAGGTGAATGGCCGAGTACAGAAAAAGCAGGCTGAAGAGGCCGGTAAGTTGTCTGCTGAGGGCGTTGAATTTCTCGCCAAGAATGCCACGCGCGACGGTATTACCGTGACAGCCTCGGGCCTGCAGTATGAGGTGTTAAGTGCTGGTGATGGCGCTACCCCAAGCAGTACAGCCAAGGTGAGAACTCACTACCACGGTACCTTGATTGACGGCACCGTATTCGATAGTTCTTATGATCGCGGTGAGCCAGCGGAGTTTCCCGTTAATGGCGTGATTGCCGGTTGGACCGAAGCCCTGCAATTGATGAAGGAAGGCGCGAAGTGGCGTTTGTATGTACCTTCGGATCTGGCCTACGGAGAGAAGGGTGCCGGTGGTGCCATTGGCCCCCACGCGACCCTGGTTTTTGATGTCGAGTTACTGGCCATCGTTGACTAGCTTCAGGGCTTGATGCTTGAGAATCACAGTCAATAAAAAGGGCGCCAATAGGGCGCCCTTTTTATTGACTGTCAATCGCGAGTGTTAAGGAGCTTCTGAAAAAATTTGATACGAGCTCATGACTTGTTCAGAGGTTCCCTAAGTTTTATTCAAGAGCCAATGGTTGCTGTGGCGACTGTTCGCCGGGCTCCGGGCTAGCGCTCAGGTTTTCGACAAAGGCCGCTAGTTTGTCCTGCACTAAGCTCTGGGTTGTATCTATATCAGTGGCGACATCACCGCTCAGTACCTGTAGTCCATCGAGGATTTGCCGCGCCTCGGCGAAGCCCTGTTCAATACCGCCGCCAATTACATCGACGAATTGGTTCAGCGCCGTGTCGAAGTCGAGATCCGGGTTGGCGTCCTGATAGGTACTAAAAAAACTGGTGCTTAATGAAACGATGCGTTCGGCGGTTGCCTCCGGGCTGACATCGATGCCGTTATCCATAGCCGCTTGAATGGTGTTGGCACCGAGAGTCGGTTCCAGTTCGGTATTAATACCCTCGATGGCAGCTTTTAATACCAGGGTTAATGACTTGTCGGCATCGCCCGTGTTGAGGGATAGATTGCTATTGACGATGGCGGCATCGAGGCTGGTGCTTTCGGCCTCGTTTTTCTTGTCATGGGCCAGGGCTGAAACAGTTTGTCCGAAGGGGGCCGCTCGTTTGTCGGTGGTTTGTGCCAGGTTGGAGATATTGGCGCCAAAGTTTGCAGTATCCATGGTGCTTACCTGAGTGTGCCTGCGGGGGCTTGCCGTGCAACACGATTAATGAAGGTCTTACCTCTACCGTATCGGTTAAATCTACAGAAACTTAAGGGCTGTTTCGGCAAAACTTTATATCGCTTTACAGCAATAGCTTAGCTGAATATAGCGGGATTAACTAAAGCCATTCTGTATTAAAAGCCACTCAAAGTGGCGAAGCGTTCGCGGTGATAATTGGCATCCCCCAGGGTGACTTCGGCGACGCGGGAGCGCTTCATATAGAGGCCGATATCCTCCTCGTCTGTCATGCCAATGCCACCGAACATCTGCACCGATTCACGGCCGATCAGGTTGGCGACATCGGCGGTGCGCGCCTTGGCGGCGCTGACGAGCAGGGCGGCATCGTCGCGCTGTTCGTCAATGGCGCGCAGGGCTTCCCGGGTTAATGAAATGGCGTGTTCGCGCTCGCAGAACATATCCGCGGCACGGTGTTTAAGAGCTTGAAAGGAACCAATCAGGGCGCCGAATTGTTTGCGGGTTTTTAAATACTCGAGGGTGCGTTCAAAGGCCTCCGACAGGGTGCCGAGTAATTCGGCATTGAGCCCGGCACTGGCACCATCAAAGACGGGCTCGAGAATCATCGCTGCCCGGTCGAGTGTGCCGACAACTTGGCTGGCTTGTACCTGAACATTATCAAAATCAATTAAAGCGGCGTTGCGACCATCAAGTAGACTCAGAGGGGTGATTGTTAAGCCTGGTGTGTCCGGTGCCAGCAGAAACAGGCTGAGCCCCTCTTTGGCACCGGTTGCGCCTGATGTGCGGGCCACTACCAGTAATTGCTCGGCACCGTAGCCATCGAGTACAAAGCGCTTTTCACCATTGAGGCAAAAGCCGTTGCTGCTGGGCTGTGCACGGGTTTCAACCTGCCAGGGCGAAAAGCGGCCGGTCTCCTGAAAGGCCAGGGCCAGGGTGGCCTCGCCGCTGCAAATTTGCGGCAGCCACTGCTGTTTTTGAGCTTCGCTGCCACCGAGCAGCAGGGCATTGCCGGCCAGTAGTACGGTCGATAAAAAGGGCTGGGCGGCGAGTGAGCGCCCCAGTTCTTCGAGCACCACGCCGAGTTCGGCATAACCGAGGTCGAGTCCGCCGTATTTTTCGGGGAAGATAATACCGGCCCAGCCCAGTGCGGCCATTTGCTGCCACAGCTGGCGAGAGTAGCGCAGCGCAACGTCGCCATCAGCCTTGCCATCTCGTAACTGACGCACCTGGTCGACGGGGTAATTCGTCTTCACAAAATTGCGAACGGAGTTTTTTAGCAGTTCCTGCTCTTCACTAAGAATTAATGCCATGGGCGTTTTCTCTCGTTCTTTTTGTGTCTCTAGGGTGCGATAAATGTATTTATTCGGGCAGCTCAAGCACGCGCTTGGCGATCACGTTGCGCTGAATTTCGTTGCTGCCACCCTCGATGGAGTTGCCCTTGGCGCGCAGCCACTGGCGTGTGGTGCGTAGGGCGGCCGGTGTAAAACCGGGGCCCTCCCAGCCGATGCCGTCGGCACCGCGCAGCGCTATCATTAGTTCGTGGCGACGATTGGTAAGCTCACTGCCGTACAGCTTTAGGGTCGAGGCGATATGGGCGCTGCCCCGACCCGCTCGAGCTTCATCGGCGCTGCGGCTCATGGTCAGGCGCAGCGCCAGACTATCGAGTTCGCACTGGGCGACCTTGTCACGCAGCACCGGGTCACTTATCTGTCCGGCGGCGTCGACACCAATTTCCTGGGCCGCCAGTTCCGGCAGAGTGAGGGCGCGGCGGGCATCGCCGCGACCAATAGAACCCAGGGCCTGGCGCTCGTGCTGCAACAGTTGCTTGGCCAGTGTCCAGCCCTGACCCAACTGGCCCATGATGTTGTCTTTGGGCACGCGCACATCGTCAAAAAAAGTCTGGCAGAAGGCCGAGGGGCCGCTGATTAAACGAATCGGCGCGACGGAAATGCCCGGCGTTGTCATGTCGATCAATAGAAAGCTGATGCCCTCGTGCTGGGGTGCCTCGCGATCTGTGCGTACCAGGCAGAACATCCAGTCGGCGGAATCGGCGTGGGAGGTCCAAATTTTTTGCCCATTGACGACAAACTCATCATTCACTAATTCGGCGCGGGTGCTGAGGCTGGCCAGGTCGGAACCGGAACCCGGTTCACTGTAACCCTGGCACCATCGGCTTTCGTTGCGGGCTATTTTTGGCAAATGCTGGGCTTTCTGTGCCGGGGTGCCGTGTTCCAGTAGCACTGGCCCCAGTAGAGAGAGGCCGGCACTGATGGGCGGCGAGCGCACCTGCGCTTTGCGTAGCTCTCGATTGAGCACGCGAACCTGCTCGTCGTCGAGGCCGGCACCGCCGTATTCCTGGGGCCAACTGGGTGCCAGGTAGCCTCGTTCGGCCAGTTGGGTCAGCCAGTTCTGTTCGTGGGTTTTTAATTGCCGGGGATCCTCCCCCGAGGCGCCGGGTGTTTGGCGCAGCTGCTGGGGATAATTATTCTCAATCCAGTCAGCCGTTTGCCGACGGAATTGTTCGAGGGTAGTGGGGGCATTCATATTATTGTTTTTCTTTATTAAAGACGGCTTAAACCGCTTCTAGCAGCCGAGAGAGTTCGGAGGCGGCGAGAAAACCCACGCCGCCAATTAAGTTCATCATCGCGTCGAGGTGAGTTTTCTTGGCGTGGGCGATGCGCAGGCTAGTGCAAGAGATGGAGGTCATTTTGTAATAGGTGAATATGTCGTACCACTTGAGGCGCTGCCTATCGACGGTAAAGCCGGTATAGGCTTCGTACTTTTCCACGAATTCGTCAAAGTAGAGCAGGCCGCTACAGCGAAAGCCGCCCTTGTCATCGGGGGTGCCGAGCATTTTGCAGCGGTTGTAGGCCAGGTCTTCGTGGAAGTCGCCGATGTGGCAGAGTTCCCAGTCGAGAATGGCGTTGATTTGCCCCTTGTCGTCGTACATGAAATTGCCGCTGCGGTAATCGCCGTGCTGAATCACCGGGTTTTCAACCACCGGCATGTTCTCTTTCAGCCAGATGGCGGCCTGCTCCATGATGGGGTGGGCCTCCATGGTGTCTTCCTGCCAGATGCGCTCCCAGGCACCGACCGACCACGCATTGGCCTGGGTGGTACCCGCCTCCGGGGCGTCGAAGGCACTGAGATCTTTATTGCGCCAGTCGACGGTGTGGATAGTGGCGAGGTGGCGCACGAATTGATCGCGCAGGGTGGCTCGCAGTTCCGGCTCGAATGACATGCCCAGCCCGGTGACCTTGCCGCCATCTTCGGGTTGTACGGTGCCGACCACAAAGCCGGCAATTAAAAAGGGGTGGCCGAGAAACTCGTCGGAATGCTCAACCCAGAAAACCTCCGGCACCGGTACCTCGCCCCACATGGCGCGCAGCACCTGGGCCTCGCGAAGGCGGTGGGTTTCCACCACGGATTCGGAGGGGTCCATGCGCAGCATTAGCCTGCGGCTGGTGCGCTCGCCCGAATCCTGATTCCAGGTCAGCATAAAGGTGAATTGCTCTTTCGACGCACCGCCGGTGAGTCGTTGCAGCTCAGCCAGCTGCAGATCATTTTGCCCGGTGGTATTTTTCAGGTAGCTGACCAGGTGGGATTCGAGATCCGCAAAGTTAGTCTGATGGGCTTCCGTTTGTGTGCGATTACGCAGCTTGCGGGTCAGCACATTGTCGATGGCCGCCTCGACGGGGTAGCGCGCCCTGATGGCGGCTATCCACTCGGCGGTGGGCTGGTCGCGCAGTCGTAAGGTTTCTGTATTGATCATGGTTTTTTTTATTTTATTATTGGCTTGTTATTATTGGATCGTCGCCCTCGATGTAGCGGCCCTATCTGTGGGCTTGGACCTTGGGCGCGCATTTTTAGAGGCGCTGGTTGGGCGTTTACTTACGCTATTAACAGCCGGTTATTTTGGTGAATTTATTGAGTCGAGCCACTGTTAAGTCGCGCTGTTGAAAGGGAGAGTGAGAACTTTATTAAAGTGCAGGTTCCCCCTGTCAACAACCAGCCATTACATGCTGACGTCCTGCACCTCGCCCCAGCCGGTGACGCCGTCGAGATCCCAGCGCAGGAAGGATTGAGTGCAGTAGACGAAGGGCCAGGGTTGCCAGGGGTTGGAGGTGAAAGCCGAGCCGCTAAAATTGTGGACTTTGCCGCGATTATCTTCAACCTCTAGCTCCATAAACTGGTGTAGCCGGCCGTCGCGGCGCAGCTTACCCGAGCCCTTGACCAGGCCGTAGACCTTCTCGCCCTCGCGCACGTAACCGTGGGCAATGGCTTGATAATGATTGGGGTCGTCGGGATTGATAATCCAGATGCAATGAATGCTGACGTCGTTGTCGAAGTTGGCATTGAGCCAGCAGAAATCCTGAAACTGGTCTTCCTTGCGCTCGCCCCAGCTGTGATCCATGCTCGACACACAGTTGACATCGTAGGTCTTGCCGTCGATGGTGAACGTGCCGGTGACGCGCCCGCTTTGGTCCCAGTGACCGGCGTAGGCGGTGGCAGAAACGTGATCGTCGGCAGAGGCGGCTAGTGGATCTTGGTCGGAGTCGTGAATGTCGTAGGGCGCCATCAGGGCCTTGTATTGCACGTCTATTTTTACGCCGCGCTGGTCGTCGAATTTAATGTCGTAATCCATTACTGGCTTGGTGCATTTAATCGACAAGCCATTGTCTAGGGTGTAGTCGTCAAAATTGCTTTTCGGGAAGGGTAGGTGAACCTGATTATTGCTGTAGCGCACCAGATGGGGCGAATTGGAAAAGCCATCGGTCACGGTAATACTGGACAAGACAACACCGGCATTCTGGCGGGTTAGCACGTAGACGTTAACGTGAATTGCCTCTTCGGGGATATAAAAGCCAAAATAGTTGGTTTCCGCCCAGTAGTGATCGTCGGAGGTGGGCGTGTGAAAGTACATGTCTTT
>MAAU01000055.1 GCA_002162825.1 Gammaproteobacteria bacterium 54_18_T64 | reverse complement strand
TTTGGCTTGTGCCCAAAGGTATTTGTGCGTCGTGAATACGCTGGGCATGCCAAGGTGAGTGCGCAACTGCGATGTTAAGTAGGGCTTTGAGTTTGTCGAGCTGTAATTGTTCGAGTGCATCGCGACTGAGCCACTGGGTTTTTTCAAGATCAGCCGCAAAGCTGAAAGTGGGGCGCTTCATTATTTTTTCGTGCAGAGGGAAGAGCAGGTTTCTGACAATTCTTGAATACATGCACTTTCCCTGTTTGACGGTTTTATTGGCGCTTGTTGAATCTATGGACGGCGGAGATGTGTTGCTGAGCATTGTAACAAGGGGGCTTTGTTAGCGGATAGGGGGCATCACAGCGCTGGTGCTTAATGAGTGGCCTTTCTTCCCGCAAGGGTTTGAATGAGACGGGCGGGCAGTATTAAGCCAGTGAAGGTAGCCAGTTTGCCAAGTTTCGCATGGCGCTGTTGCAGGCGAGACAAAAAGGCTGCAACTTTAGGCAGGCCTTTCAATCGCTTTAGTGGTGCAGATTGCTCGTCGGCAAAGGGATTGTTGAGGGCAGAATGGGGAGCCTCAATGGCTTGTGCCAGCTCGGGTGAGGAGAGAAAGCGTGTGTGGGGCAGGGTCTTTAATTTTTGCAGCAAAACGTCGAGTTCGGCGAGGGAGTCCCTGTGTTCCGCTTCACTGCGGGTGAAGTTGTAACGATGGGTCGAAATAGACACGGGTAGTGCCTGGGCGATAGCGGCGTGAGTTTCCGCCCAGGCGGTGTCAGCATTAGTGTTGCCGTCCGTGGGTTCAAACATCACATTACGCACCAGGTAGGTTTGCCCCTTGGGGTTGTGCTCGCCGGGGCGAATGAGGGGCTTGTCCTGGTGGTAGTGGCCAGTACTGTCGCGGCCCGTACAGCGGTAGCCTGCGGTTTGGATGGATTGTATGCCGTGCTCGAACCAAATATCCTCTATCTCGCTATTCCAGAGATAGCAGGGGGCGACGGTACTGTAACTGGCTACACCAAAGAGTCGCTCGAAATGTGTGGTGGCCAGTTTAATGATATTGCTGGCCTGGAGGCGACTAATCGCCTGGGTGGGGAGTGCCCCCCCGTCGACATAGTGGCCCTGTAATGGGGAATCCAGGCTTTCCCAATCCCACCAACCGGGGCTGGAAAAAGCTTGTGTTGTTCTAGGGTCGGCAAGGCTTTGCAGGCGAACAAGCGCCTCCCCGTTGTAATGCTCCATACCGTGTAACTGAGGTACAAAGTTTCCGTCTTTGGCGGCGCTTTGGAATGCTTGGTGAAGTTCGGGAAAACCCTGGTCAAGTAGCAAGCGGTGGTAGTGTTTGTTACCTCTCTGACTTTTCGCAATATCGGGAACGGCGAGCACCATGTTTGCCGTCAGTACGGCGCTTCTGCCCTGGCTGTCACGTTGTTGTTTGAGTGTGCTGAGCAGATCGTTTAAGCGCTCGATATGAAAAAGGCCACCGGGGCCCCAGTCGTCACTTTCAAACAGGATTGGAATGTCAGCGAAATAGGGTTCGTGCCATGTTTGCTGGAATAGTGCTTTCTTCCAGAACCAAAGTGGGAGTAAGCATAGAGCCCACCAGCCGAGTAAAAGGAGGGGTAAAGCGTAAAGAACATCCATATCGAGTAGTGCCTAATAACCTTCTATTAACGGTTGAGAAAAGTGGTTCTGATTATAACGCTATGACCGAATGAGCGTTTGTTCAGTTTAAAAAATTTACTTCACCTCGTTATTAGACGGTGGGGGAGCGGGAACTCATTCGTGGTTTGTGTCCTTGGTATACCGTGGTAATAGAGGATGAGTAGTGATGCTGTATCGTCGGGTTTTTGGTTATAGTGGCGCAATATATAGTTAAGGGCCAGCTAGAGAAGAGTTTAAAGATGACTATTAAATGTTGAATCGCAGACGTGTTTTCTGGCCCTTTCTAGGTTATTTGTGCTTTGTCGTTTATGGCAGCCTTATTCCCTTTGAATATCGCGCTCACAGTTTTGATGAGGCGGTGGCCAAGTTTGCCGATATTCCCTACCTCGCTCTGGGTATTGCCTCGCGGGCCGACTGGATCGCCAACATTGTGCTTTATGTCCCGCTGTCATTTTTAGCCTGTCTCTGGCTTGGCGGGGTGGGTCGTATAAAAGCTACTCAATATCTAATCTTGCCTGTGGTGCTGTCACTGGTATTGGTGACTGCAGCGGGTGTTGAGTTCGCGCAAATCTTTTTTGCACCACGCACGGTGTCTATCAATGACTTGATCGCAGAAACCCTGGGTGGCCTTGGGGGCATTGCCTTGTGGCTGTTTG
>MAAU01000039.1 GCA_002162825.1 Gammaproteobacteria bacterium 54_18_T64 | reverse complement strand
TCACTTTATCGGGCCCACTGCGACCAATGAGTTGACTATAGGCATCATTACACTCTAGAACATTGCCCTTGCCATCGAGGATGACATAGCCCGTACCCGTAATTCCAATCAACTCCCGATATTTTTTTTCACGCTCTTCTAATGCTTGATAATCATTAGCAGCACTCTGCAAACGCCGGCTCAACTTAATTAGAGAAAGTAGACACAGACCCAAACCAATACTGAGCATGAGAGCAATACTCAGCTCCAGCAGTGCCGCCATGCCTTGCTCATTTGAAACACTCAATTCAGACCCAGCATCCGGCAAAGCCATAAACTGGCGAGTGGCTATTAATAGCATAGCGAGGGAGATCACCCCCCAGTCTCCCCGCGAAGAAGGAGTAAAGCGTATTGCGTAAAGTGAAAAAATGCAGGCGGAAAGCCACAAGGCTATCGCACCATAAAGAAGGGATAAGTGGGAGCTAGCGTCCATCAAACTCGCCGATAATAACTTTTTGATAGATGCTTAAGATCGATGAAAAAAAAGGAATCACCTTATCAACCACCCTCACGTGTCTCTTACATATGAATTTCAACGCAAGTATCAATTACTGCAATAACTTGCTTACCTTCTGGCACGGTGGAGTATCAAATACCAGCTGACATCCACACAGGCTTGCTTTGTCGCTTTATTGAGGGCAGTAGCACCGTCGTGCAAGCCCTACCCGCCACTCACATGAATCAGTAAAGGCCTAAATACGAAGGTTAGCAAAGATAGGCTAGCTAGCACCCTGTCCTGCCAAGTATAGATCAGCAAATTATGACAAGTTGTCTCTAGACATCCATTTTGTTTAAACAAGCATTGAGCCGCCGATAAGAATGAGATCGGCCCACGGAGAACGACATGCACCTGCATCGGGTATTCCATACCCCTCTTTTTTAGTGAAGCCAGAGAAGCCATGGCCAAGCCAAGCCACATCCGGCCGTCATGATGTGGGCTTTAGCCTTGATCAATTTCGACGAGCTTGGTCTAGGCCGCATGTTAGCCCAGCCCTTTAAAGGTCAGGGCAACAGCACTTATCGGCTTAAATCACAAGCCATAAGCGCGACAACGGCCACGCGCAAATACCCTCAGGGCAAGGCCTTACTTTTCTTCCTCTACACTCAGAATTGTAATGGACCGGTGCCGAATCCGGCTAATACGAAGCCGCCTAACTATCCAGAACCTGGCGCACGAGGGTCGATAGATCCGAGGTTCGAAAGGGTTTTTGTAGGAGTACCACACCGGCATCGAGCCGCCCGTGGTGCAATACGGCATTTTCGGTATAACCGGACATATACATCACCTTCAGAGCCGGCGTTATCGCCTGTAGCTCATCGGCCAACTGCCGGCCATTGCAGCCACCAGGCAAGATCATATCGCTCAACAACAAATCAAAATCTGCATGCTGGTGATACATGTCTATCGCTCTAGCAACGGTATCGGCCACCTCGACACGGTAACCCAGTACCTCCAACATATGGCAGGCCATAGTCGCCAGTGCGGGATCATCTTCAACCAGCAATATTTTCTCATTGCCCCTGGGCGCAACACTGGGCTCTCTACTGGCAGTTTTCTCGGCCTCGGCAGCGTGTGCCGGGATAAAGATATTCACCGTAGTGCCCTCGCCGGCCTCACTGTAAATAGACAGGTGGCCGTTGGATTGCTTGGCAAAACCGTAGGCCATACTCAAACCCAGGCCCGTGCCCTTACCGACATCTTTAGTGGTGAAAAAGGGATCCGTGACGCGGTGTAAGATATCTGCGGCGATACCCGTGCCCGAATCGCTCACCGAAACCACCACATAGTCTCCGGCCGCAAGCTCCCCTCCACTCACCATCTTATTGTGGGACTCACAGATCATGCTATTGGCTTCAATAACCAGTTTACCGCCGCTTGGCATGGCATCCCGCGCGTTGTTCGCCAGATTAATAATGACATTTTCCAACTCGCCGGGATCGACCTCGCAATTGGGAATGACCTGAGAGGTGACCAACATCAGGTCGACATCCTCACCAATCAGGCGCTGAAGCAAAGCTCCGACGTTCTCCAGGGCGACGTTGATATCCAGTACCTTCGGCGCCAGGGGTGTCTGGCGCGAAAAGGCGAGCAGGCGATGGGTCAGATCGGCGCCGCGCTCGGTAGCATCGAGAATAGCCTCCAGATAGGGGCCAACGGCGGCCTGCGCCGTTTGATTGCCCAGCGCCAGCTCGGTATTGCCGAGAATAACGCCCAATAAATTATTAAAGTCGTGGGCCACACCACCGGTCAACTTGCCAATGGCATCCATTTTTTGCGCCTGACGCAGGCGCCCCTCCGACTCTAAGCGCTCACTAATATCCCGAGCCAGTACTACCACCTGAGGGCCGGCACTCGACTCAACGAGTGTGGCACTCACTTCTGCCGGTATTAGCGTGCCATCGGGGTGGCGATAGTCACAACGCACCCCGTAGGCATTACCCCCGGCCGCCAATAAATCCCTGAGTTCCTCGAGTCCCATATCGCCACTGACCCATTGGCGTGAAATCTGGCCCTTGATTTCGGACAAATCCGTGTGACCGGTAAGGCGGATATATTCGGCATTGGCATCGATCACCGTTTCATCAGGCTCCAGCAGGGCGTAGCCATCATTGGTGCTTTCGATCAAGGCCCGATAGAAGCCTTCGCGCTCGCGGATTTGCTGCTCGGCTGCCACCCGCTCCGTCAAATCGATGTGCATTTGCACAATACTCTCGACCACCCCCTCATCATCAAACAGGGGAAAGAACATCGGTAAGATCGTATTGTCGCGGCCGTTTGCAAAATTAAATTCACTGCATTTATACACAAAGGGTTTCAGCCTTATCTGCGCGCCCTTAAAAATTGCCCGCAAATTATGCTCACCAATCAGTCGGTTAGCCTGCTCGTCCTCGAGAAGGTTCAAATTGGGAAACTCTTCACTGATAACAACACCCCACAATTGGTCATGGGCCTTATTAGCGCGTAAAAACTGACCGTCGGGGGCGAAAATGGCCGTTGAAATCGGCGCATTTTCAAAGAGTAAATTCGCTTGCCGCTCACTGGCCTCAAGTTTTTTGCGCACCGCCTCGCGTTGGCTGACATCGCGCACCAGGCCAACGATGCGAAGGCCATCTGCGGTCTGCCTGCCACGACTGTAGATTTCGACCGGAATTGGAGTGCCATCGGGATTCAGGTAGCTCAGGCCATCATATATTCTCAGTTCACACCCTGAGTGTTGGGCCATTTCCTCGACGACAAAGTCGCCCTTACTGCTTTCATCAACCCACTCGGAGAGATTATGGCCAATGACTTCCTCCGGGCCGCTGCGTCCAAGCAACTTGATATAGCTTTCATTGCACTCGAGGACGTTGCCCCTGGCATCGAGAATCACATAACCAGCACCGGTACTTTCAATCATTTCACGGTACTTTTCCTCGCTCTCCTCCAGGGCCTTTTGGTTGTCCTCCGCCAACTCGAGACGACGACTGTAGGTTTTGATCACCGGTAGTGCAAAACCCGCCCCCGCCAACAACAATATCGGTATCGATAAATCGATGAGGGACAACCACGAGTAGCTCTCTCGTAAAAACTCCTGGGACTTTATATCCAGCAGGGTCACCAGACGCAGGATAGCGCTGAGCAGGGCAGCCCCTCCCACCCCCACCCATACCAGACGCAAGCTAGAAATACGCCAGACATAGATAGAACACAGAAAAACCAGGAGATACAGCAGGCCCGCCAGACTCAAGGCCTGTAGGTAAAGTTCAGAATTCATCTAGACCCCCGAACAGAAATAATACGATAGCCGTAGCTCATAAACCCAATTGTTCTCAGTAAATGCTCATCCCTGCGCACGGCTTCAATACTCACCACGCCACTCTCGACCCGAGCATTGCAGCCAACAAAGGGTTCGATAGTGGGGGAAAATTACACGGGCGAGGCCGACTTGCAGCCAAGCTCGCGACTTACTATTAAGTATGGGTTTTCACGAAGGTACCGATCACCTGAATGGCGTGCTTGCCTTCGGGCACCACGGCCGACATCAAATGCCAGACGTGCATTTGCCCATCCCAAACTTCCAGGGTGACATCCATACCGGCCTTTTTTGCGACTTTATTGAGGCGGATGGCATCGTCGAGTAAGACCTCCTGGCTACCGACATGAATCAACAAGGGTGGCAGGCCCTCAAGGTCGGCAAAGATGGGCGAGGCCAGCGGGTGGGAAGCATCTTGTCCGGCCAGATATTGATCGGCGAACCACGACAAACTGTCGCGGCTGAGCATGGCGTCGACCTTGTCTTTGACGATCATTGAATCGCCGGTAAAGGTCAGGTCGGCCCAGGGTGAAAGACAAACTGCGGCAGCGGGCAGTTCAATGCCCTCATCCCGAAGTGCAACGAGTGTCGCCATGGTCAAACCACCACCGGCGGAGTCACCGGCAATAATGATTTTTTCGGCCTTTTCACCGTTTTCAAGTAAGCCTTTATAGGCCGCAACAGCATCATCTACCGCTCCGGGAAAGATGGTTTCCGGCGCCAAACGGTAATCGACAATAAACGCTCGCGCCTGAGCGGCATCCGCTATAGCACCGACCATATCGCGATGACTAGCCGGTGAACCAATAACATAGGCACCGCCGTGCAAATACAAAATCACATTATCGGCACTGCCCAGCGAGGCCTGTTGCCACTCGCCGGAGACCCCGCCAACCACATCATATTTACCCAAGGGGCGACGCGAACTCATCGCCGACATTTTGTCGAGAAAGTCTCTTTCCTTCGCCGGATCACCACTTTTACCCAGCTTTTTCTTCATCGTCAAACGCATTATTGATGCGATTATTTGGCTACGAAAACTCGCCATTCCTGTATCTCCTTTTGCTTGTTTTATTGGCTGATAATTTGATCGGCGCTAGTGTGCTACAAAGCCCAAGCAGCCGCAATGCCAGGGCTGGGGAACAATGGGGCTGCAAAGCTCTACCTGGCGCCGCACCAGGAGCAGCGAGCCATGCTGTACGGCCATAAAAAAACGCGCTCGCCGAGGGCAAAGCGCGTCTTAATGAACAACAGTTATACCCTAAACGTCGATCTAGACCTGAGTCGGATTACAGAGCCAACTGCGTGCCTAAGGCGAGGCCTTTTCGGCGAATAAGGCATGCTCGACTCGGCATATTCGAAGGGCGTGCCGCTGCATCCTGTGCGGTTTTTCCCGTCCCTACTCGGGCAGAGGCTGCTTAATTCGACATCGTACGTCCACCGTCGATAATCAATGTCTGGCCGTTCATAAAGGCCCCGGCGGCTGAGGCGAGAAACACCGTGGCCCCGGCAATTTCATTGGGCTCGCCAATGCGGCTCAGGGGACAGCTGGCGGTGGCTTTTTTCAGATACTCGGGGTTATCCCACAGGGCCTTGGCAAAGTCGGTTTTAATCAGCCCCGGGGCGATGGCATTGGCGCGAATATTATCGCCACCAAATTCAGCGCCAATGTTTCTCGCCAAGGCCATATCGGCCGCCTTCGACAGGCCGTAAGCACCCAGAGTGGTGTGCCCGACGACACCGCCAATGGATGAAATAATAATAATCACCCCGTCTTTACGCACCTGCATTTCCGGAATCACCATCGCGCTCAGCCAGTGGTTCGACTTAATATTATTATCCATAATTTTGTCGAACTGCTGATCGCTAATATCGAGCATGGAGCCGTAGTAGGGATTGGCCGCCGCATTGCAAACCAGGATATCTATCTTGCCGTAGGCCTCTCGGGTACTCGCCACCAGGTTCTCGAGATCCTCTTTGCGGGAAATATTCGCGCCTATGCCCATCGCCTCGCCAACCTGTCCCTCTACCAGGGCATTAATTTCACCACTAACCTGGGCACAGGCATCGGCCTTGCGGCTCGACACCACGACGCGGGCACCGTGTAGAGCCATTTGCTCGGCGATGGCCCGGCCAATGCCTTTGGTGGAGCCGGTTATCACGGCAACCTTGCCAGTGAGATCAAATAATGTCATTGCCTACGTCCTTTTATTACGGGCTGAAAGGTTTAATTATAGGGGCTAATCCTTGCATTGACGGTTTACTGCCGGCTCTTTGTTTGTCTTAGCCCAAGAGCTCAATTATGCTGCCCATAGGCATCGCACAAAAAACACCCCCATAAAACAGATAAAAACCATGGCCATTGATTTTCAGTTACTCGACAAAAAACTCACCGCCCCCGGCTCACCCTTTGAGATTGAAGAGGTCGAGATTCGCGGCACGACGACCGCCGTATGGAAACACGCCTTCCCCCACCTGCGGGCAATCGTCGAACACAGCCGCCAATTTGCCGAGCGCGACTATCTGGTTTATGAAGACCAGCGGTTGAGCTACGAACAACATTATCAACAGGTGGTCACTCTTGGCCATGCGCTGATCGCACAGTACGGCATTAAAAAGGGTGATCGCATTGCCCTGGCGATGCGCAATTACCCCGAGTGGCCGGTGATATTTTGGGCGGCGGTCTCCATCGGCGCTGTCATCGTGCCCCTTAACGCCTGGTGGACGGGCGCGGAGCTTGAATACGCCCTCGAACACTGCGGTGCGCGACTGGTATTCACCGATTTACAGCGGGCACAAGCACTGGCCGATACACGCAGTCACATGCCGACACTGGAGCACATTGTTAAAGTCAGAAGTGAGGACAGCCCCCTCACCGATATTGCAGAATTTGGCACGCTGATGAAGGCCCTCAATAGCGGTCAAACCATGCCCACGATTGCCCTTGAACCGGACGACGATGCCAGTATTTTTTACACCTCCGGCACCACCGGCAAACCCAAGGGCGCGGTCAACACCCATCGCAATATTTGCTCCAATCAGCTCAGCGGTGTCTATCTACGGGTACGGGTTGAATATCGCTACGGCCGCGAGCCGGTACAGCCCTCGGAGCAAATGGGGCAACTAATCAGTGCGCCCCTGTTTCACGTCACCGGCTCCCTGGCCATGCTTTGTGGCAGCACCATTATGGGCAGCAAGATTGTCTTTATGTATAAGTGGGATGCCGACGACGCCATCCGTTTAATTGCAAAAGAAAAGCTCAATGCCTTTGGCGGCGTGCCCTCTATGCCCCTGCAGGTTCTGGAGTCAGCCATCCTCGCCGACCACGATACCTCAACCATTCAAAGCATCCTCTTTGGTGGTGCGCCACCCGCACCGGAACTGGCCGCCCGCGTTAAGGCCGCCTTTCCCAATTCCAGCGCCAGTAATGGTTACGGTCTGACGGAAACCAGCGCCTTAAGTACGGTGAATGTTGGCGAAGACTATATCGCTCGCCCCGAGAGCGTCGGCCTGGCGGCACCCATTTGCAAGATTAAAATTATCACTAGCGACCGCACTGAGTGTGCCGCTGGTGAGGTCGGTGAAATCTGTGTCAAAGGCCCCCAGGTGATCAAGGGCTATTGGAATAACCCAGAGGCCACCGAAAAAACCATCGTCGACAACTGGCTACACACCGGTGATCTCGGCTATGTCGATAGCGAGGGCTTTTTATATGTGGTCGATCGCATCAAGGATATGTTGCTGCGCGGCGGCGAGAATATTTACTGCATTGAAGTAGAGAGCGCCCTCTTCAACCACCCCGATGTGATCGACGCGGCTGTAGTCGGCATTCCCCACCCGGTACTGGGTGAAGAGGTGGCCGCCATGGTACAGCTGCGCCCGGGTGCCAACTTCGAGCCGCAAGAGCTACAGGCCCATGTCGCCGCTCAAATCGCCGCTTTCAAAGTGCCGGTGCGCATTGGGCAACACCACGAGCCCCTGCCCCGCAATGCCAATGGCAAAATCATGAAGCCTGCGGTAAAAGATTTAATGGGCATCAGCACAACATGAAAATGACGGGGTCTACTATTCCGCTTGCTCGGCCTCTATGCGGCGCTGGCTAAAAACACGACAGCGCTCGGCGGGCACAAAAATCTCGCGCAATAAATAGGCTTTAAAGTCCTCGGCGTAGGGCTGCTCGGCGACGGCCTTTTCCATGCACAGCAACCAGGCATCCCGCTCCGGCTCACCTATCTCGAGATGCGCGTGGGCGCGGGGAATCATGATGGGGCCGTATTTCGGCGCAAAGAGTTTTTCACCGCCGAGCCAGCCACAGAGAAAGCAATACAACTTGTCCCGCGAGACCTCGAGGTTTTCTGGGTGCATACCCCGAATCGCCGCTGCCGCCGGCGCCCTCTCCATATGATCGTAAAAATGATCCACCAAACGCTTAATACCCGCCTGAGCACCCGCCGCCTGAAACGAGGCATCGCCATCACCGTAAACCGCTGCCATTACTTCTCACCCTCTCAAATTATCGACTGCAACAAACCCTGATCGCACGCCACCGAGTATCTGCGGCGCGTGAATAAGCTGGTATCTGGCAGTACTTTAATGCTACAACAGAGTCAGTAATTATAAGAGTAAACACCCCTCGTTCAACGCAACGATGTACAGATAAAGCACATTCATTGATCTGAGCCAGTAGCAAGACCCCCCCGGCTCAAACACACAAGGGCAAATCCCATGACAAGAAAGCACGTTCTCGAGGGTGTCAAAGTTCTCGACTTCTCCCACTTTGTGGCCGGTCCACACTGCACCCGCTTGATGGCCGAAGCCGGCGCCGAGGTGATCAAGGTTGAAGCTCAAATCGGCGATGCCGCCCGTCATTTGCCCGTTATCAAAGACGGTCGCAGTGGCTACTTTATTCAGCACAATCGCGGTAAGAAGAACCTCTGCCTCGACCTGCGAACCAAAGAGGGTCAAGAGATTTGCCATGAGTTGATCAAAACCGTCGACGTGGTGATCGAGAATTTCACCCCCGGGGTGATGAAGAAATTCAATATGGATTGGGAGGCCGTCAGCAAGGTCAACCCCGATGTCATCATGTGCTCCATCTCCTGCCTCGGCCAGGAAGGCCCCCTGTCGAAACTGCCCGGTTTTGACTACATCGGTCAGGCCTACTCCGGTGTGTTGGGCATGACCGGTGAAGCCGGTGGCTACCCCGCGCTCTCGGGCATGGCCTTTGGTGATATTTCCACCGGCGCCCACGCCTATGGCGCCATCGTTACCGCCCTGTATCACAAGGCCATGGGCGGCGGCGGCCAGTTTCTCGACATTGCCCTGCTCGACTGCCTGTTCAGCTATCACGAAATGAATGTCCAGGTTTACGATGCCTCTGGCGGCACCCAGGTGCCCCAGCGCAGCGGTCATCAACACGCCTTTGTCGCCCCCCTCGGGATCTTCAAGTGCAAGGAAGATTATCTCATCATCGTCGCCATCGGCGCCCAGTGGAACAACCTCATCAAGCTCCTCAAGCGTGAAGAATGGGCGGATGATCCGCGCTTTGCCAACCCTCTAGTGCGCAATGAAAACCGCGATGAAATTAGCGCCGAAATCGAACGCTGGTTGAGCACCGTGAGCGATGTTACCGAGGCAGTGCGTATTCTCGTCCAGGAAAACCATGTGCCGGCAGCCCCGATATTGAGCGTGCCGGAAGTCATGGAGCACCCCCATATGCAGCAGCGCGGCATCGTGCAAACCGTTAAGGATCGCACCTTTGGCGAGGTAAAAATCCCCGCTACACCTCTGCGCTATTCACAGTACCCCGAGCGGCTTGAACTGCAAGCGCCCTTTCTCGGCGAGCACAATGAAGAAATACTGCGCGACCAGCTGGGCTATTCAGAAGAAAAAATCAGCGCCCTGCAAACCTCCGGTGTGCTAAACGCCAAAAACATCTAAACCCCACGGCCTCAATACTCCGAACACTGCTGCTGTTGCAGTGTTCGGAGTATTTGTTAAACGGCCAAGCCTTCCAAGGACGCTTCCACTAAACAACAACAATAATTTATAGGCTATCTACAGGAGTTCAGCATGGCCCCAAATTCAATGTTCGAGGGCATTAAAGTCATCGATTTTTCCCACTATGTCGCAGGCCCTCACTGCACCAAAATGTTGGCCGAACACGGCGCTGAGGTCATTAAAATTGAGCCCCTAACGGGCGACCCCGCTCGCCAGCTACCCATGCACAAGGACGGTCGCAGCGCCTTTTACGTGCAACACAACCTCGGCAAGAAAACCATGAGTCTGGATTTCAGCAGACCCGAGGCACAAAAAATTTGCCACGATTTAATCCGCGATGCCGACGTGGTGGTAGAAAACTTCAGCCCCGGGGTGATGAAGCGCCACAACATGGATTGGGATATTTTAAAGACGATCAACCCCAATTTAGTGATGTGCTCCATTTCCTGCTTCGGCCAGGACGGCCCCCTGGCCTCACTGCCGGGCTATGACTACATCGGCCAGTCCTATGCCGGCATTATCGATATGAACGGTGAGCCCGACAGGGCGCCGGTTTTTACCGACCTCACCTTTGGCGATGTCTCCAGTGGCACCCATGCCTACGCGGCCATTGTCGCCGCCCTCTTTCATCGCTTTCGCGGTGGCGAGGGGCAACACCTCGACCTCTGCCTGCAGGAAATCCTCTTCAGCTACCACGAAATGAACGTGCAGCTCTACCATGCCTCGGGTGGGGCCTATGTCCCCAAACGCGCGGGAGCCACCCATGGCGTGGCCGCCCCGGCAGGTATTTTCAAATGTGGCGAGCGCTATTTATTCGTCCTCGCCCTGGGCGCCCAGTGGGACAAACTGGCCAAGACCATGGGTCGTGAGGACATGCTCAGCGACCCTCGCTTCACCGACCTCGCCGCTCGGGGCGCCAACAAGGAGGCCCTCAACCAGGCCGTGCAAGACTGGCTCGACACCGTTGGTGATCCCGAGAAGGCGCTAAAAATATTGCAGGATGAGCGCATACCCAGCGCCCCGATACTCAGTGTGCCCGAGGTTATGGAACACCCCCACACCGTGGCCCGCAACATGGTGCGCACCGTTGTCGACCCAGTTTGGGGTCCCTTAAAAATCCCCCGCACCCCCCTGCGCTTCTCGGCCTTTCCCGAGGTCCCCGAACAAACGGCGGGCTTTCTCGGCGAACACAACCATGAAATCCTCAGCCAGGTACTTGGCTACTCAGACCAGGATATCGAGAACCTTACAGCCGAGGGCATCATTAATTCCCAACATATTTGAACCTGGCTCACGGCTCACAAACCAACACACCCTTACTTTTTGCAGCATTGGCAGACCAGACTATGAGCAAACCAACTACAAGCCTCAATGAAGGCTTCGTCAATATCACCACTCCCGACGGCGAGATGGAGTGCTTTGTCGCCTGGCCCGCTGGCGATGATGGCGCAGCCTACCCACCCGTGGTGCTCTACATGGACGCCCCCGGCGTACGCGGCGAACTCTACGATTTTGTGCGTCGCATCGCCGCCCAGGGCTATATCGCCATCATCCCCAACCTCTACTACCGTTACGGTGTACGCGACCCCGGCGGCCAGATGATGGCGATGCTCGATGCCCATACCAATGGCATGATTATCAGCGACACCGGCGCCATCATCGACTGGCTCGATGCCCACCCCAACGCCCTGCCCGGCCCCATGGGCTGCATCGGCTATTGCATGAGCGGCAAATTTGTTCTCGCCGTCACCGGTAGCTTTCCCGAGCGCTTCAAGGCCATGGCCTCCCTCTACGGCGTCTCCCACGTCACCGGGCAGAGTGATTCGGCCCACCTGCTAATTCCCAATATCGAAAGCGATTGCACGCTTTACTTCGGTTTTGCCGCCCACGATCCCTATGTCCCCGATGCCGAAATCAAGGCTCTCGATGCCTGCCTCAGTGACAACAATATCGACTACGTGCTCGAAAAAGTGCCCAACACCGAGCACGGCTTTGCCTTCCCCCAGCGCATGATGTACAACCACGACGCCGCCGAGCGCCACTGGGATATCGCCTTTGAACTATTCGCCAAAAAACTCCGGTAAGCAGCCTCGCCAGGGGCTCTCTAAAGGGGCTGGTGCCACACCTTGCCACCACACCGGCCCCTTGATAAAACGCTAAAAATCTCACCACACACGCCCGCCGCAGAGTAGAATAAGCACCAACAAATTTGGCCCCTGCGCCCGCAGTTTTGCGCTTTTGCACTACCCTTAAGCATGGTCCACACAACATTCCCAATAATACCCAGGTAAGCCGTTTATGAATGCTCCCGCCCACCCCGCCTTTCAGTTTTTACGCAGCCAGCGCATTGAGTCTCTCGATCTTGATGTCAGCGAATACCGTCACATTAAAACCGGCGCCCAGCATATTCATATCGCCACCGACAACAGTGAAAACGTCTTTCTAGTGGCCCTGCGCACAGTGCCCAAAGACTCCCGTGGCGTCGCGCACATCCTCGAGCATACGGCCCTCTGCGGCAGTGAGAAGTACCCGGTGCGCGACCCCTTCTTCATGATGATCCGGCGTTCCCTGAACACCTTTATGAATGCCTTCACCAGCTCCGACTGGACTGCTTACCCCTTCGCCAGCCAGAATGGAAAAGACTTTAACAATCTTCTGCAAGTCTATCTTGATGCTGTGTTTTTCTCTCGACTCGACCCCCTAGATTTTGCCCAAGAAGGGCACCGAATGGAGTTCGCCGAAGCCGAAAACAGCGACTCCGACCTGGTCTACAAGGGCGTCGTTTTCAATGAAATGAAGGGCGCAATGAGCTCGGTCACCTCGACCCTGTGGCACACTCTCTGCACCTACCTCTACCCGACCACCACCTACCACCACAACAGTGGCGGTGACCCGGCGGCGATTCCCGATTTGAGCTACGAACAGCTGCGCGAGTTCTACCAGACCCACTACCACCCCAGCAATGCCATCTTTATGACCTTCGGCGATATTCCCGCCACCGAGCACCAGGCCAACTTTGAAAGCGAGGCCCTACATCGTTTCGAGCCCCTGGCTGAAACCATCACCGTGCCCGACGAAAAACGCTATTTGGCACCCATCGCCATTGAAGAGTCCTACGCCTTCGATGAGGAGGGCCCTACCGACAACAAGACCCATATTATTATCAGCTGGCTACTGGGCAAGGCCACCGATTTAAAATCCTGCATGCAGGCCCATTTGTTGAACAGCATTTTGCTCGACAACAGCGCCTCGCCATTGTTGAAAGCCCTGGAAACCAGTGAGCTCGGCAGCTCACCCTCGCCCCTGTGTGGGCTGGACGATTCGCAAAAGGAAATGTGCTTCGTCTGTGGCATTGAAGGCAGCGAGCCAGAAAAAGCCCTCGAGCTGGAAACCCTGGTGATGGATGTACTGCGCGATGTCGCCAACAACGGTGTCGCCCAGGAACAGGTCGAGGCCTCTCTGCATCAGCTGGAATTACAGCAGCGCGAAATCGGCGGCGATGGCTACCCCTATGGCCTGCAGTTGATTTTGACCTCCCTGACCAGTGCCACCCATCGCGGCGATCCCATCGCCCTGCTCGATCTCGAGCCCGTACTGGCCGAATTGCGCGCATCCATTGCCGACCCCGAGTTTATTAAAACCCTGGCCCGCGAGCTACTGGTCGACAACCCCCACCGCGTACGCCTGACCCTGCGCCCCGAACCCGCCCTATCGGCGCGGCGCGAGAAAAGCGAAGCCGCACAATTGGCCACTATCAAGGCCCAACTCAGCGCTGCCGAGAAGCAAGAGATCATCAGCCAGACGGCCGCCTTGAACGAACGCCAAATGCAGACCGACGACGAGGGCGTACTGCCCAAGGTCGGCCTGGAAGACATCTCCCCCGAGATGGCCTATGTCAGCGCCACCACTAAGACCGAGGGCCCCCTGCCCCTGACACAATACGAGGTCGGCACCAACGGCCTGGTCTACCAACAACTGCTGATTTCCCTGCCCGCCCTCAGCGACGAACAGATTGATTTATTGCCCTTCTACTCCAGCTGTCTCACCGAACTCGGTGTCGGCGACAAGGACTACCTCGCCACCCAGCTCTGGCAGTCCCAGGTCTGCGGCGCCATCAGCACCCACGCCTCCGTGCGCTGTGCGGTCGACAACCTACAAAGCCTCAGCGGACACTTAGTGTTAAGTGCCAAAGGCTTAGCGAACAATCAGAATGCACTTTGTGAACTAATGAATGCGACCTTTGAGTCGGTGCGCTTTGATGAACTACCGCGCTTACGGGAATTGATTGCGCAAATTCGCGCGCGTCGTGAAAGCAGCATTACCGGTAACGGCCACACCCTGGCCATGGTCGCAGCTGCCAGCAACGCCAGCCCCGGCGCCTGGCTGTCCCACCGCTGGGGTGGCCTGGAAGGCATTCGCCTCACCAAGCAACTCGACAACGGCCTGAATGAACAGGCAGAGCTAGCCAGCTTCGCCGCCAAATTGGCCGAGCTACACGCGCTGTTTTTAAAGGCACCGCGCCAGGCCTTATTGGTCGGCGAGCAAGAGCCCATGAGCCAATTTGCCACCACCTTTCTCGACGTTCTACAGCCCGGCAATGGCGCGGCCTTTACGCCCTTTAGCCGTCCCGAGCTCTGCACGCCGAGCCAACAACTGTGGGCCACCAGCACCCAGGTCAACTTCTGCGCTCGCGCCTACCCCACCGTGTCCATGGGCCACGCCGACGCCGCACCGCTGAGCGTACTCGGTGGCTTTCTGCGCAACGGCTATCTACACCGCGCCATTCGCGAACAGGGTGGCGCCTATGGCGGCGGTGCCGGCCAGGACAACAACGGCGGCGCCTTCCGCTTCTTCTCCTACCGCGATCCCCGCATCGAGGGCACCCTCGACGACTTCCAGGCCTCACTGGCCTGGCTGCAGGAAGAGAAGCACCAGTGGCAACAGGTGGAAGAGGCCATCCTCGGTGTCGTCTCCGGCCTCGACAAGCCCTCCTCCCCGGCTGGTGAAGCCAAGCAGAGCTTTCATGGCGAGCTCTACGGTCGCAACCGCGAGCGACGCGAGGCCTTCCGCAATCAGGTGCGCGAAGTGAAACTCGACGACCTACAACGCGTCGCCCGTGAATACCTCAGCGATGACCAATGCAGCACCGCGGTGATTACCAATGCCGATAGTGCGGCCAAGCTCGATGCTTTAAATCTGGAGTTATTTACGCTGTAGATTGCGTATTGCACATAGCTTAAATGGGGAGGGGTGCTCTCTGCTCATGACCGTCGGAGGCAAGGATGCCGACATCGAGCGTATAGGGACGTATTTACAGCGCGTCATGAGTAGAGTGCATCCCTCTCTTCCACACTCTCCAGCACCCAACCCACAGAAAACATACCGTGAACCACGATAAACTATTTTCCCGCCCCCTCGCCGACATTGCCGGCTTTACCTTCGATGCCGACGTGGTCGCCGTGTTTCCAGATATGATCCAGCGCTCGGTGCCCGGCTACGAAACCATTATCGCCATGACCGGCACCCTGGCCGGGCGCTACGCCCAGCCCCAGTCAAAGTGCTACGACCTGGGTTGCTCCCTCGGCGCATCGACCCTGTCCATGGCCCAGCACATTCAGGTACCCGACTGCAGCATCGTCGCCATCGACAATGCCCCGGCGATGATTGAGCACTGCACCACCATCCTCGCCCATGAACAAAGCGACACCGCTGTCGACTTAATCTGTGCCGACCTACTCGACACCCCTCTCAACAATGCCTCGATGGTAGTGCTCAACTTCACCCTGCAATTTCTCCCCCCCGAGGCCCGCAGCGCCCTAATGCAGCGCATTTACGATGCCCTGCTGCCCGGTGGCATACTGATTTTGTCGGAAAAAATTGCCTTCGCCGACGCGCACCTGAATCAGCTGATGATCGAGCTGCACCACAGCTTTAAACGCGCCAATGGTTACTCCGAGCTGGAGGTCGCGCAAAAGCGCTCGGCGCTGGAGAATGTCCTCATTCCGGAAACCCTCGACCAACATCGTCAACGGCTGAACAGCGTCGGCTTTAATAGCATCGACATCTGGTTTCAGTGTTTTAATTTCGCCTCACTCCTCGCCATCAAGTAAGTGGCCACCAAACTAAGCGACCCTCAATGATCGACTACCAGGATTTGATCGCCGGGCTACAGCAGCTCGGCGCACAACAAGGCAGCGCCAGGCAAAGAGCCCTAAAACCAAATAACCTAACACTCTGGGCCGAGCAACTACCCGAGCAAATCGCCCAGCAACTCAGCCTACAGCGCTGGGGTGACCTGCCCCAATGGCAGAACAGCCTCGAACAACTGCCCGCGCTCACCGCCAGCAGCTACGATTTCAAACACGGCGTGCGCATCGGCCAAGGCAGCGATTGCAGCGCGCAACAGCGCCAGGCATTACACACCGCGTTGTTGGAGCTTCACCCCTGGCGCAAGGGCCCCTACGAACTCTTTGGCCTGGACATCGACACAGAGTGGCGCTCCGACTGGAAATGGGATCGTCTACTGCCCCACATCGCCCCTCTGCAAGACAAGCTAGTGCTCGATATCGGCTGTGGCAACGGCTACCACTGCTGGCGCATGCACGGCGAGGGCGCAAAGCGGGTCATCGGCATCGACCCCTCGCCACGCTTTGTGCATCAATTTTATGCGCTGAAAGCCTTTACCCACAACAGTCAACGCGGCGATCTGCCCGTCGATGTACTGCCCCTGGGCATAGAGCACCTGCCCGCCGAGCTAAAGGCCTTCGACACGGTATTTTCCATGGGCGTGCTCTACCACCGCCGCTCGCCCATCGACCACCTGCTCGAGCTCAAGGCCTGCCTCAAGAATGGAGGCCAACTGGTACTGGAAACTCTCGTCATCGAGGGCGACGCAGGTCAGGTCCTGGTACCCGAGGGTCGCTACGCCAAAATGCGCAATGTCTGGTACATCCCCAGCCCAGCCACCCTGCTTAGCTGGTTGCGCAAATGTGGCTTTAAAGCCCCCCGCCTGGTCGATGTTTGCGATACCAGCAACGCTGAACAGCGCAGCACCGAGTGGATGCATTTTGAGTCCCTACCGGATTTTCTCGACCCCGATGACAGTAGCCGCACTCTTGAGGGTCACCCGGCACCACGTAGGGCAGTCTTTATCGCCGAGTGTTAACAACCACTAGCCAGTCAATAAACTGCAAGCTTGAAGAACAAGCGTTCAAGTATTAGACTGCTGCGCCATCAGCTTATCCATAGATATTATTAATAGCTTTATTGGGAGATTTCATGTTTTTTGCCGACCAATTTCAAGACCTTCAGCGCAGCCAACCCGAGCACCCCGCCATCACCTTTGAGGGCCAGGTCATCAGCTTCAACGAGTTGATGGAACATAGTTGGCAGGTTGCCAACGGTTTATTAGAGCTTGGCATCGAACGCCAGGATCGCATCGCCCATCTGGCGAAAAACTCACCCGAGTTCTTTGAAATCTTCATCGGTGCCAGTGCATCGGCCTTTGCCACCGCCGGCGTAAACTGGCGCCTGGCCGGCCCCGAGGTGCTGCAAATCCTCAATTCCACCGAAAACAGCACCCTGTTTGTCGGCAAGGATTTCTACCCCACCATCGAAGCCATTGAAAGTGACCTGAAGTTTATTAAAAACATTATCGCCATCGACGGCGATCACGAGCGCTGGATCGACTATACGAGCTGGCGCGACCAGCAATCCAAACAGCGCCCCGAGGTCACCCTTGAGGGTGACGACGACATTCTTCAGCTCTACACGAGCGGCACCACCGGCCTGCCCAAGGGTGTACAGCTCACCAACCAGGGTTACGTCAACGCCTTCAATGCCTTTATCGACAACGATATTCTCGCCGTTGACCCCAGCGCCACCTTTATTAATGTCATGCCCCTGTTCCACGTTGGCGGCATCAACCTGACCATCGTGCCACTATTGCGCGGCGCCCATATTCACCTGCTAGCGGAATTCGATGCCAGTATCGTGCTCGACAGCCTCAGCAATGACAAAATTACCCACGCCCTCTTTGTGCCGGCGATGATCCAAATGCTGCTACAGGAACCGAAGGTGCGCGAGCGCGATTACAGCAGCCTGCAGTGCCTCTATTACGGCGCTTCACCTATTTCCGAGTCGGTGCTGGTTGAAGCCGGTGAAGTCTTTGGCTGTGACTTTATGCAACTCTACGGCGCCACCGAAAACTACGGCATCATCAGCAAGCTGGCCCCCGAAGATCACGCCCCCGGACGCAATTTATTGCGCTCCTGCGGCAAGCCCGCCGCGGGCTCAGAAGTCAAAATTGTCGACAACGACGGCAATACCCTGCCCAATGGCGAGGTCGGTGAAATCCTTCTCAAGAGCAGCTGGATACTAAAAAGCTACTGGCGCAATCCCGAGGCCACCGCAGAAGTCAAAGCCGGCGGCTGGTATCACACCGGCGATGCCGCCTATCTCGACGATGAAGGCTTCCTGTTTATCAAGGACAGGGTCAAGGACATGATCATCACCGGTGGCGAAAACGTCTTCCCCGCCGAAGTAGAAAACGCCGTACACAGCCACGACGACATTATCGACGTCGCCGTGATCGGCATCCCCGATGAGCAATGGGGTGAGTCCATCAAGGCCTGCGTGGTACTGCGCCCCGGCGCCGAACTCAGCGAAGAGGAAATCATCGCCTACGCCCGCACCCAAATCGCCGGCTTTAAAGCCCCCAAGTCCATCGACTTCATCCCCGAACTGCCCCGCAACCCCAGCGGTAAAATCTTGCGTCGCGAACTGCGTGCGCCCTACTGGGCCGATCACAGCAGGGGCGTATAAGCAAACCGTATAAAAAGCCTTGTGCAAAGCATTAAAAGCACAAATTGTCTTGACGAAAAGCGGCTTCTTGCCTATAGTGCCGCCCACACGCACTCGTAGCTCAGCTGGATAGAGTACCCGGCTACGAACCGGGCGGTCGAAGGTTCGAATCCTTCCGAGTGCACCATATTTACGCTACATCGCGTACGCCAAAGCCCGACTTCATGTCGGGCTTTTTTGTGCCTGCTAATTCTCTTCACCCCTTCACGCCAGCCTGCCCCTGGAGCGGCACAAGCCATTTCATTTGCCAAGCGCAGCCCATCAACCCCTCGTCAAGGCAAGCACTCCTCGGCAATCACTTCTAAGAACACCTTTTAATATTCTTTAATCCTCGATTTGAAATAAGCATATTGAAAAGCGTTCTTTTACTTGCTCGCCCCACAGCGCTTTAATCCCACCCTCGAAGCCAGACGCGATTATCCGACACACTATGAGCCTTGTAGCAACACCGCAGCCCGCCCTCAACACTGCCTCGCCAACGCGCGCAGCCTTGTTTGACCTCAGCGCAGCCAACCTCGCGATGAGCGATGCCGCGCCGCTGGATATTCTGGCGCAGGCGCTCGATGCCGCTACCCGGCCAATTATCAGCACCAGCTTCTCAGCCTATTCCGCCGTACTGCTGCACATGGTGCAAAGTATTCGCCCCGGCACGCCCGTGGTGTGGTGTGACACCGGCTTTAATACTCCGGCCACCTATCGCTTTGTCGACCAGCTGGTTGCGCGCCTGGACTTAAACCTCAAGGTTTTTCACCCCGCGTTTTCTGCGGCCCACTTGCAGGCTCGCTACCAGGGCATTCCCGATATCGGCACTGCCGAACACGGCGAATTTACCCAGCTGGTCAAGCTCGAGCCCTTCACGCGGGCCTTTCGTGAAATACAACCCGACCTATGGATCAACGGCATACGTCGCGAGGAAACCGAATTCAGGAAGTCACAGGATATCTTTACCTGGGATGCAAACCGCACAACCACCAAGGTCGCCCCCTGCTTTCACTCCACCACCATGAACCTGGTCGACTACCTGCTCGAACACAATCTGCCCTCGGAAGTGGACTATCACGACCCCACCAAAGCCGCGGACAATCTGGAGTGTGGACTACACACCTAGTGACAACGCCAGGGCGATCTACTTGTAGAGCCGCTCGGCACGGGTAGACGGCCTAAGTACCGACAAAGAACCAACTGCCAACAAGTCCGATACGCGGGATTTCACGCCAGCGGCTTAAATAGCCGGGCGATGTCATTATCCGCCTCATGGCAGAACCCTTTCGACCCTCAGCCATCACAATCCCGCCAGGGCCACCGCACACCTCCAGTGTGGACGACACACCTGAGCACAACTTTGTTGTGCCATATCGTTTGAATAGAGCTCTAAAGGGTAGTTATTCTAGCCACCAACAAAGAGCCAGCGTCAAGCAAGTTTTATGCGCGGAATTTCACGCCAACGGCTTAAATAGCTGGGCGACTTCATAGCCCTTCTCATCGCAAAACCATTGTCACCACCCTGACGGGCCAATTTAATAACCCCCGAACCAAAGCGCCGATTCACCCCGTCCACCACCTTCATTAGACACACCGAATTCTCTGACCGAGGCGCCAATAGGTCGAGCTGAGCCAGCCGCTCCGGACGAATATCGTGGAGGGCCACCCCAGCCTTGGCGTATCGATAACCCGGTCGATAAAGCTGTGCCACCAGGGCCACGGCGGCCCTGGAGAGCTGCCGGCTATCGGCCGTGCCACCGGGCAAACTCACCGCCAATTCATTGGCATAGGGTGTGGCGTCGTGAGCACTGGTTTGTATCCAGGCCGAGAGGCGAAAACACAGCGACGACTGCGCCCTGAGCTTGGCCCCTGCTCGCACCGCATAGTGACTCACCGCCTCCTGCAGGGGCTCCAGGCGCGTCTGTTTCTGTCCAAAGGAACGACTGGAAATAATGTTCTGCTTGGGCTGTGGCTGGCAGTCGATGTCGATACACGTCTCGCCCTGCAACTCACGCACCGTGCGCACCAGGGTAATGCCCTGCAGGGCCCGGGCATCGGCTTTGGCCATCGCGCTTAAATCTGCCGCAGTAGCCAAACCCCTGGCCTTAAGCTTGCCTGTCAGCTTGCGGCCAATGCCCCAGACTTCGCTCACATCGACCCGCGCCGCCAGCCACTGCCACTGCTCGGCTCGCTCCAGCACACAGACGCCCTCAAGCTGGGGGTACTGTTTCGCCGCGCACTGGCCAAGCTTGGCCAGGGTTTTACTCGGCGCAATCGACACGCCCATTTTTATGCCCTGCTGCTGCCAAATGGTATCGCGCAACATGGCGGCAAAGGCTTTTAATTCAGCACGGGGCACGGTGCTAAAATCGACAAAGCACTCGTCGATCGAGTAGACCTCAATATCACCTGGCGCCAGCTCGGCCAGAGTTGTCATAATGCGCCCACTGACCTCACCGTAAAGCTCATAGTTACTGGAAAAGGCCAGCACACCAGCGCGCTCAATAAGCTGACGCTGTTTAAAATAGGGCTCAAATTTTTTAATGCCCGCCGCTTTCGCCTGGTTATCCAGGGCCACCACCACGCCATCATTATTAGAGGTCACCACCACACCCCGGTCGCGAATATCGGGGCGAAACACCTTTTCGCAGGAGCAGTAAAAACTGCGCATGTCACACAGACCGATCACAGATTGGCAGCCCTTCCCCCGGCCTTTAAATGATGCACCGCATGAATCACCACGCCCTCGATTTCAACCTGAGACTCCGCCGATATTTCAATCGGGCGGCACAACTTATTGGCCGGTAATAGGCGGGAGTGGGCAAGATCAAGCACCTTGATAGTGAGCTGACCATCGACGGCAACCACCACCACATCGCCATCGACGGCCGACAATGCGCGGTCAATAATCAGTAGGTCACCGCTAAAGATACCGAGCTCGATCATTGAGTCACCCTCGGCGCGGGCAAAATAAGTGGCCGCCGTATGGGCTATCAAGTGTTCGTTGAGATCCAAGCCACCATCCAGATAGTCATCGGCCGGACTGGGAAAACCCGCCGCAACGCGGCTCAGGTAGAGCGGGAGTAATACTGTCGTGCGCCGGCACGCGGGGGTAAGAGAAGCTAGCTTCACCGTCTACACCTATACTGTATGGATAGACAGTATAGGTGTAGAGCTACAAATTACCAATACCTTCTTTACAGTCGCGACTGCTTAAGTACAACTCATGACGTTACCCATGTGCTTGCGCAAGATGGGAATACCACAGGCTTTGCTCGAGTGCTGCCGGCGATACTCTAGCATCTCCATAAAATGGCCCAGCAACTCATAACAAATCGTCACCGAAGCGGTAGGTGCGTGCCAATAGGCATCGGGCTGGCCATAGCAGTTATCAAACTCGATGCGAATAGGCCGTGGAAATTTAAAACCGTCAGAGAGCCTTTGCGCCCATTTGCCAACCATTGGTGAGGACTGCAACAATTCAAATATCGCCCTGTTTTGCCCTATGCGAGGATTCTTATAAATGACCTTCACGGTATTGACCCGTGGGTCAGTAGCAGATTTATGGCCATAATGCCTTTGCAGCCAGGCCATGGCATGCAAGGCCTGCTTATACTCATAATCACAGTTCACGGAGCGTTCAAAGGGTAAAAACTCCGTATCGCTCAAATCATCCAGGAGGTCGGAATTGCCGCCAAAAACCAGGCAGACAATATTGTGGAAGCGCTGAATTTCGAGGTTGTGGTTATCCCAATAAACCACTTTCTCTTGCGGACCGGCCTTCAATTCCCACTCGATATACCAGCGGCCCGCCACCGATAACAACCAGGGTATAAAATCGGCCGACGGCTTATGCTCATGCTCCCTCATCATAACGATCATGGCGAGACGATCGACAGCATCCTCCTCCATGCCCAATACAGGTAGCTTTAACTCCTCAATGAGCAAGTGGCCAAACTCGTGCAACAAGGTGAACTCCAGGTTGGCCAGCAAGAAGTCACGCTCCCATTTCGTTTGCACCAGCGGAGTACCTGGTTTTTCTGCCGGCACCGCAACAACTGAGATAGCCGTCATAAGTACAAATAGAACACCCATAAAAGCGTATCGCATGGCCTAACCTCGCTCTTCAACTCCTTTATACATAGCCCATAGGGCAAAGAAATAACAGCCCATTTGATAGCCCGTGCGCGGACCTCTCATGGCGATGAAAGAAAACCTTAGCCCGCGACGCAACTGGGGCGAAGGAAAATCAAGCCCCTCAGTCAAGCTCTTTGCCAGTGCTACCACCACCTATGTGGTGACCTGGCCCCAACAGCGAGAGAAACTCTGACTCAAAGCCTCGCGCTAGAACCCGCCGCTAAGCCCGGCCCACCCGCCACTGCGCCAAGTGGCAGTGATGAACTCACCTTGCGCCCCATGAAGACAAGCCAGACCGCGACCAGAAGAAACACATTCCACTCGACAATTCTGCTGTTGAATACGCTACCACCCAGAAGACCAAACAATAAGGCACAAGCGGGGAGACAGAACAGTAGCTTATTGTCTCGACTGGCCTCCAGCTTAAGCAGCTGATAAGCCACCAGCAATTCGAACAGAATAATACCCAAAAACGCCAAACCTGAAAACAGAACGTGCAGCTCCTCCAATACCCCGGTGGTGCTGTAACCATTGAGTATCGCTTCGGCGATAGCCAGGAAAAGCGGTGTGAGTACAACACCTATCAGAAAGCGAACTTTATCGAGAACAGTAAAAGCCTGTAAGCCAAGGCCAGACAAGTATTGGATAACGAGGTAGGCCGAAACGCCTAAAAAAGAGGCCGCAGGTAACACCGTGGCGCGGTAAAAAATACTCGCAATTTCACCATGGGTACCCGCAGTACTAATCGCCACACAACCTGTCAACGGTGGAAAACAAACCGGCACATTGGGGGACGTAAAAACATAAATCACATAGCTGAAAAACGCCCACACCAACATCAACAGCCCCGTAGCGGAGATAATACGACCCGCAGGTAAACAGGCAATAACATTATTTTCTTTCACAATAAAACTCCAAAATTCATTCGACAATAACTCAAAGCCATAGCCTACATACCAGCACCCCATGTCAGCAGGACCTGTGCAACACCCTAAGTAACTTTTATATGCCTGAGTAGAAAATGACGGGAAGTTAGGCCAGGAGGAAGTTAGGCCAGGAGGAAGTTAGGCCAGGAAGTTAGGCCAGGACATCCATCCTAATAGCTTCATAGAATAAAACTTGCACCTCTTGCAAATAAAATCATCTTTAGCAACTTTCCATACATTAGCCATACTTCCTCAACACCAAATAACTTTACCAAGCCGAGAAGCCCATGACCAAGGCTAGAAGTCAGCAAGTCTCACTCGAGGCAACCCCTTACTATCACTGTGTTTCACGCTGTGTGCGCAGGGCCTTTCTCTGTGGCGAGAGCTTTGAGCACCGCCGTGGCTGGGTTGAAGATAAATTACTCGCGCTAGCCGATGTCTTTTGTATCGATGTCGCCGCCTATGCTGTGATGTCGAATCATTACCATGTGGTACTGCATATTAACGCGCCACAAGCAGAGCAATTAAGTGATCTTGCAGTGATTGAACGCTGGCACCAGCTCTTTAAGGGCAATCTGTTAAGTCAGCGCTATTGTCGTGGAGAGAACCTATTAAAGGCCGAACAAGCCGTTTTAGAGGGCGTTATCGACACCTGGCGACAGCGCTTACAGGATATCAGCTGGTTTATGCGCCTGATTAATGAGGGTATTGCCCGTCAGGCGAATAAGGAAGATCAATGCACGGGGCGCTTTTGGGAGGGCCGCTTTAAATCCCAGGCTTTGTTAGATGAGCAGGCACTGCTTGCCTGTATGGCCTATGTTGATCTCAATCCTTTGCGGGCTAAAATGGCAAAAAACCCGGAATGCTCACATCACACCTCCGTGAAAAAGCGCATCACCAAAGCTAAAACAGCCCACCAGATCAACCACCCCCAACAACAAGAAAAGAGTCTGATGCGTTTTGCCGGAAAC
>MAAU01000079.1 GCA_002162825.1 Gammaproteobacteria bacterium 54_18_T64 | reverse complement strand
CATGAGCTGGGGTCGCCACGACACCTCTGTTTATGCGGTTGAAGATAACGACATCGGCCCCGATGGTGATATTGAATACTCCTACAACCTCGGCTGGTGTGAAAAGAACACCGTCGGCCTGGTTAGTAATCCCGATGGGCCCTACTGGGAAGGCCACGAAGACAAGCTGCGCTACCAATCGGTGTGGTTCACTTCACCCAACGACGTCAAGGGCACTAGCTTCCTCAATATCTGGAAGTACGATCAGCGTGAATTCCCCGATCTGTTCGGTTATTTGCCCGCCTTTAAACGCGTGCGTCGCTTCCCGACCAATCAGCGCTTTGAGCCGCTG
This sequence comes from Gammaproteobacteria bacterium 54_18_T64, assembly GCA_002162825.1. Lineage (GTDB taxonomy): Bacteria > Pseudomonadota > Gammaproteobacteria > Pseudomonadales > Porticoccaceae > Reddybacter. The sequence goes on along the minus strand of MAAU01000079.1, from coordinate 24,983 downwards.
GTGCCGGGAATTACCTTTTTCCTCTCCGACGCCTGGGCCGCCGGCGATCCCATGCTGACCTGGGGCAACTACAAGATCATCGGTCGTGGTCCCTTCCTTGGCTCTCAGTCTGGTACCTGGCACGGCGATCAAGACAACTGGTCAAAAGACAAAATGCTGCACGGCGGCAAGAAGGGCCTCAACTTCTACGAAGTGGATTTCCAGCTCTGCCCTGAAGTCATCGTTGTCGAAGCCGAGCCCATTGGTTTCCCACGGGCTCCGGTCAGTAAGAAACGCGTTTGGCTCGACGTGCGCAACATGGCTGCCATTGGCTATGTGACCTACGACCGTCGCGGTGAGCTGTGGCGCTCCTTTGAAATTGGCTTCAGCCAGCAGAAGAAGGGCCAGATCATCAATCCAGATTCACACGGCAATCCCGAGTGGTCCTGGTCTTACGTCCACGCCATGGATGTACAGACCAACCGTTTTACCCGCTTCAACCACGCGCAATCGGTTAAGGGTGGCCTGAAGACTGCCTTCAACACAGAGGATGCCTACGACAAGTACCTGACCATTCAGGCGATTCGTCGTCTCGGTAGCTAATCAAAAGAACTAGACTGGAGTGCATGTGTTTAATTTTAAGTTGTTACGTCAATCGATACTAAGCGCTGCACTGTGCACCGGCTGCTTGTCAGTGGGTGCCCAGGCTAGTGAAGCGAACTCTGAAGGGATGCTCGATGTCGTGCATCAGGGCATCGTCCACGATGCGCTTTACGATGTTTGCTTCCTCGGTCAGTCCGGCTTGGCCGTGGGCCTCGCGGGAACAGTCCTCACCACCGATGATGCCGGTTCCAGTTGGCAGGATGGTGCCATGGAGGTCGACGGGGCTCTGTTGGGTGTTAGTTGTGGGCAAAAAACCTCCATTGCCGTTGGGCAAACGGGGCTGATTATGCGCAAAGAAGGTGATGCCGCCTGGGCCAAAATGGATTCAGGAACCGACCAGCGTTTGCTCTCTGTCAGTGCCAATGAAGCCGGTCTTGCGGTTGTGGTCGGTGGTTTCGGTACGGTACTGAAATCCGCCGATGCGGGTTTGACATGGGCACCGTTGAGCTTCGACTGGGAAGGTATCCTCAACGACTTTTATGAGCCCCACGTCTATGACGTCAGTGTCAGCGCCGAGGGCATCATCACTCTAGTTGGGGAGTTTGACCTGGTCTTGCGTTCAGCGGATCAGGGCGAAACCTGGGACACGGTTAATAAGGGTGATACGTCTTTATTTGCTGTGCATTATCGCGACGCTACAAGCGGCTTTTCGGTGGGTCAGGATGGCAAAGTCGTCAAGACCCTTGATGGCGGTCTGACCTGGACCGTCATGCCGGTACCGACCAATGAAAACCTGCTGGATGTCTGGTCTTCGGACAGCCAGGTCTTCGTCACCGGTATTAGAACCCTGTTGCGCAGTCGCGATGATGGTCTAAACTGGGAGGTGATCACCGAGGGTGATGTCAGTGTTCAGTGGTATCAGGCCATTGAGGGTGTTGTCAGTGAGGCAGGTGCAGATAGCGTGGTAATGGTTGGTCATTCGGGCCGCGTTATTAATATCAAATAGTTTTACCCTATCAAAAAATTCTAATGAGGTGCTAGCGTGGCGCAATGCCACGTGACGCCCAAGCGGTAGTTAATTTATAACGCCATATTTGCAACCCTATTGGGGTTGCCACGAGGTCTTTGGGCACGCGTTTTGTGCCTACTCGTTATCGCATATTAATTATAAATTTATCATTAGGAGGTTGGGTATGAAGTTTTCTATGAGGGCTGCCGGCTTGCCGGTGTTGGCATTGGCGGCGACGCCGCTGCTGACACCCGTGGCATCGGCATTTGATTACACGGTATCGGGATTTATCCGCCAGGAAATGGCTTATAAGCTCAATAATAACGAGAATCCGGCACTGCCCGGTGGCAATAGATTTGCCGGTACCGATTATGTCACCCAAGGTAAGTTGTTGCCTCAGGGTCAGGTGATCAATAGCCGTAAAGATCGCTCGACGAATAACGACTGGAATGTATTTGCCACCAAGTCTGAAATCGATGTTAGTTTTAATTTCACAAACAATCTTACTGGCTTTGTAAAATTCCGTGGCTACTATCAGCCCGACACATTTGACTTGGTCGATAAAAGTGGTTTTGTCGATGGTGATGGGGGAGAGCCTGATTTATTTGGCGTGCCACATCACGGTAAGGAAGCCACCTACCTGTCCGTGAGTGACAATGACTACATGCTCGACATCCCGTCCATGTACTTGGACTATGCTAAGGGGCCACTATGGGTACGTATCGGTCAACAGCAAATAGCCTGGGGTGAGGCCCTGTTTTTCCGCGTCGCCGACATGGCTAATGGTCTGGATTTTAGACGCCACTTTATTTTTGATTACGGTCCCGAAGAGTACTCTGATGAGCGCTTAGCTGCGCCTGGTATCCGCGCCAGCTATCAGCTCGATCAAAACTGGGAAGTTGAAGTTTTTGCCCAGATGTTTCAACCCTCCGTACTACCGACTAACTACTCACCTTACAGCCTGATTCAAAGTGGTTTCAACATGCATCAGGGCTATGAAGAGGGTTTTGATAAGGTCGACGACCAGATTAATGGTGGTATACGTATCCAGGGTCAAAACCTCGGTGAAGATGGTAGTTGGGGCGTGCAGTTTTATGCAATTTCAAGGCATAGCCCAACGCCTTTGTTTACCCTCTATGAGTCTGGCGTTGACAACGCTGCTTTTCCCGTCCTTCCCGATCAGGCAACAGGAGAATTGCTTAATTTCAGCAATCAGCCCTTTATCTATGAGCCCGGCGGTAAAGCTGGTACAGCTAGCCCATCTGAGTGGTTCCACAATGCTGCGATCGCTGGTTCTGATGGCCTGGATACCATTAACGGTCTGATTGAGGATTTCGCCTGGATCAAAAGTTTTGCTGAACTCGGCCTGGGTCTATCGCCAGATGCTAATGGTGATTACCTGACGAGTATTGCGGGTGATGGGCCCAATGGTATTAATGGTATCGACTTTCTCGAACTGTTTTGGCAGGCGGGTCTACCAGGGCTTGTCACGCCAGAGGGTGGCGAGGCTGCGTTAAACCTCGCTCTTGGCGGTAATGCTTTAAGTGGCAAAATGAAGGTCAGTTACGCTGCTGAAAATATTTTCGGTTTTGGTGTGAATCACATTATTTATGCCGAAGAAGACTCCTTTCTCGATCAGCTGGTGGTGCGTTTTGAGGCCAGTTACATACCAAATAGAAAGTGGACAAATAACCTGCGTCGCGATTTTATTGAAGAAGATGATGTTCTAGCCAGTCTTATATTGGAAAAATACCATCGTTTCAGTAATACCTTCCCTGCTACCTTTCTGATCTTTGAGTATATGTACCGCAAGGAAAGCGACCTCTTAGAGCGACACCTCAGCGGGCTCGGTGCCACTAGCACCAAGCGTCCCGGTGGCGGTGAGCAGGATCGAGGTTGGCATGGTGCAGTTCTCGCCTTTCAGCAGCCCTTTCCCGGCTTGAAGTGGCGCATCGATGGCTCCATTCTCTATGATTTTGAGGGTGGCTATTCAATACAGCCTTCGGTTCGCTATAAGCCTAGTGGTGCCTGGACTGTGGAGGCATTTGCCAACTTTATCGATGGTGATAATGACGATTCGCTCGGCGTTTTTGACTGGTCGGATGATGTGACTTTGCGCATTACCTATCAGTTCTGATCATTGCCTGGTCGTCGGTTAAAATAGACGAATCTTGTCAATAGAAATACCCGCGTTGTAAGACGTGGGTATTTTTTTATCAGAACTAACCAGGTGATTGTAGTCAGGCGTGTTGTTATGACTGACAATGGTGGTGTGTAGCAGCTGGCCCTAAGAGGGAAGGGTTTAATGTGTTGGCTAGCTACCCCTACGCAATAAATTGGATAGTTTTGGGTTGGGTTTGTCGGCTCTGCGAAATAGTAGAATGACATGGCCGATGGTTTGTACCAACTCTGCTTTAAGGCGTTGACAGGCCTGCTCGATGGTGGCTTTTTTAGCCTCGCGATCGCTAAGGCTGACTTTGACCTTGATCAGTTCATGGTCATCGAGGGCGCGACTCAGCTCTGCCAATACGCTGTCTGTTAAACCCTTGTCGGCGATGGTGACCACGGGCTTGAGTTTGTGACCGATGCCGCGCAAGTGTTTTTTGTCGTCGTTGGAAAGTGTCATAGAATAAGTCTTCTCTTCGGTAGTGAATTGTAACGGAATTCAGTAATCTTCCCTATGGCTAAATCAAAAACCAGCAAGGCATGGCTCAAAGAACACGAGAGCGATGAGTATGTGCAGCGCGCGAGGAAAGATGGCTATCGTTCGCGCGCCAGTTATAAATTGCTCGAGCTCGATCGAGCGGTAGGTCTATTGAAATCGGGCATGACGGTGGTTGACCTTGGTGCGGCGCCCGGTGGCTGGTCGCAGATAGCGATTGCCAAAGTGGGTGATAGCGGGCGAGTTGTTGCTTCAGACATTCTCAACATGGATGCGATTGCCGGTGTCGATTTTGTGCAGGGCGATTTTACCGATGATGAAGTGTTTAACGACATCCTCAAAACCTTGGGTGGTCGCCCTGTCGACCTTGTAATTTCCGACATGGCACCCAATATGAGTGGTATGAAGGCCGTTGACCAGCCCCGTGCGATGTACCTCGTCGAGTTAGCGGTGGATTTTGCGCGACAGGTGTTGCCACCTGGAGGTGTCTTTTTGGCTAAGGTTTTTCAGGGTGAGGGGTTTGATGCCCTGGTGCATGATCTACGTGTAGATTTCACCAGTGTTGCGATTAAGAAGCCGGATGCTTCAAGGGCACGTTCCAGCGAGGTCTATTGTCTGGCGCGGGGTTTTCGCGGGCGGCCTTGATGGCTTGCGGCGCGTTGCTAAAAAGCGAGTTATACTCAATTGGCACAAATTGACTTATACAATTAATCGGTAATAAAAATCGGCACTAGGCCGATGCGAGGGTAGTTGTTTGAACGAGATGGCTAAAAATCTTATTTTATGGGTGATCATTGCAGCCATATTGATGTCGATCTTCCAGAATTTTAAGGAGGGTCCAACGCCTAACACCATCACCTATACCAACTTTGTCGACGAGGTGCAGACTGACCGCGTGCGTAGTGTGGTGATTGAGGGTTTGATTATTGAGGGTGAGCATCACGACGGTACTCGCTTTCGCACTGTGCGCCCCGATGTCTACGATAGTGGTTTGATGAACGACCTGCTCAATCACAGTGTCAATGTCGAGGGTCGCGAACCACAGAAGCCCAGTGTCTGGATGCAGCTATTAATGGCGGCCTTCCCCATACTGCTTATTGTCATTATTTTCATGTTCTTTATGCGCCAGATGCAAGGTGGTGCGGGCGGTGGTCGTGGTGGCCCCATGTCCTTTGGTAAAAGTAAGGCCAAGCTATTAAGTGAGGATCAGATTAAAACCACCTTTGCCGATGTTGCAGGTGTCGATGAGGCCAAAGAAGATGTTAGCGAGTTAGTCGAATTTCTAAGCGACCCCTCTAAATTTCAAAGTCTCGGTGGTCGTATACCCCGTGGTGTGCTGATGTCTGGTCCCCCTGGTACGGGTAAAACCCTACTGGCGAAAGCGATTGCCGGTGAGGCCAAGGTACCTTTCTTCTCCATTTCGGGTTCTGACTTCGTGGAAATGTTTGTCGGTGTTGGCGCCTCGCGGGTGCGAGATATGTTTGAGCAGGCCAAGAAGCAGGCGCCATGCATTATCTTTATCGACGAAATTGATGCCGTGGGCCGTACCCGTGGTGGTGGTATCGGCGGTGGTAACGACGAGCGAGAGCAAACTCTCAATCAGTTGCTGGTTGAAATGGACGGTTTTGAAGCCAACGACGGCGTTATTGTTATTGCTGCCTCTAACCGTCCCGACGTACTCGACAAGGCCCTGTTGCGCCCCGGTCGTTTTGACCGCCAGATTTATGTTGGCCTGCCCGATATTCGAGGGCGCGAGCAAATACTTAAAGTCCATGTACGCAAAGTGCCTCTAGATGACAAGATTGATCTGAGTGTTCTCGCTCGAGGTACACCGGGCTTCTCCGGTGCCGATTTAGCTAATTTGATTAATGAGGCTGCTCTATTTGCCGCACGTGCCAATCGCCGTCTGGTGACCATGGAGGAGTTTGAGCACGCCCGCGATAAAATCCTCATGGGGGCGGAGCGACGCTCGATGGTGATGTCCGAAGAGGAAAAGGCCAATACGGCCTATCACGAAGCGGGCCATGCCATTGTTGGTCGCCTGGTGCCGGAGCATGATCCCGTCCACAAGGTTAGTATTATTCCCCGTGGTCGAGCCCTGGGTGTGACGCAGTTTTTGCCTAAGGAGGATCAGTATAGCTACAGCAAGCGCAAGCTCGAAGGGCAGCTTTGCAGTCTCTACGGTGGGCGCATTGCCGAGGAATTGATCCACGGTTTGGATGGTGTGACTACGGGCGCCTCAAATGACATCGAGCGCGCCAGTCAGTTGGCGCGCAGTATGGTGACGCGCTGGGGCTTGACTGAAAAACTCGGCCCCATCCTTTATGGTGATGAAGAGTCAGTAATGCCAGGGCAGGGTGGTAAGAATTTTTCCGGCTCGACCTCGCAGCAGATCGATGAGGAGGTGCGAGCAATAGTTGACTTTAACTATTCTCGCGCCGAGACTTTGTTGAAAGATAATATCGATATCTTGCATGCCATGAAGGCGGCGTTAATGGAGTATGAAACCCTCGATGCCGAGCAGGTTGATGACTTGATGGCGCGACGCAAGGTGCGACCGCCTCGCGACTGGCATGATTTTGATCATTCCGCCGGTGACTCGGACGGTAGTTCCAAAACTGACTCTGCAAATACGGCGGATACGAGTGTGGGTGGCCCGGTGGAAGGTAGCTGATATTTCTTTCTGTATGCATAAGCCACCGGTTAGCCCACGACCGGTGGCTTTTTTAATGGTATGACTTATTTCCCTGATTATCTTCGCCGGCGCGGTAGACCCCTGGTGATGGGTATACTCAATCTGACTCCCGATTCCTTCTCAGATGGTGGCGATCTCTATCGTGGCGACAAACTAGATTTCGACAGGGTATTTCTGCGAGTAGAGCGCTTGTTGGATGAGGGTGCTGACTTGGTGGATCTGGGCGGCGAGTCGACTCGCCCAGGCGCCGATAAGGTCGAGCTGGGGGTCGAAATGGCCAGAGTATTACCTGTTCTCGAGGCTATCCACAGTCGTTTTGATATGCCTTTGTCGGTTGATACCAGTAGCCCGGAATTAATGCTTGATGCGGCCCGTTGTGGTGCTGCCATGCTCAACGATGTTCGTGCGCTACGGCGCCCGGGTGCCCTGCAAGCCGCAGCGGCGAGTGGCCTGCCGGTATGTTTGATGCATACCCTTGGTGAGCCTCAGGTGATGCAGGATAAGCCTGAATATCAGGATGTGGTCACCGATGTCGCTGCTTTTTTGCGTGTGCGTATTGATGCTTGCCATCAGGCGGGTATCCCTAGTTCCCATCTGCTTGTCGATCCTGGCTTTGGTTTCGGCAAAACCCTTGAGCAGAATTTATCGCTGTTTAGAGCTCTGCCGACTTTGGTGGCTGATGGTTTACCCGTGGTGGTTGGGGTATCGCGGAAATCAATGATTGGCGCGATTTTGAATAAGCCGGTTGAGCAGCGTGTTTTTGGTAGCGCTGCGCTAGCTGTCTTGGCTTCCCAGTCGGGCGTCGGTATTATCCGGGTCCACGATGTGGCAGCGACGGTTGATAGTTTGAAAATGTTGGAGGCTGTTCAGTCAAAGATTGGGTAGTAGTTGTTTGCTCATATCAATTGCTGGCTTTAAAAAGGAGAAAGGCGAGTTATGAAAAAGCAGTTTTTTGGCACTGATGGCATTCGTGGTTGTGTTGGCGAGCACCCGATTACGGTAGATTTTGTACTTAAATTGGGCTGGGCTGCGGGCAAGGTCTTTGCCAAATCGGGCAAGGGTCGCAACCTAATTCTCGTTGGTAAGGATACCCGTGTATCTGGGTATATGTTTGAGTCGGCCCTGGAGGCGGGCATTATCGCAGCCGGTGTCGATGTCGGATTACTGGGGCCTATGCCGACCCCGGCCATTGCCTATTTAACACGCACTTTTCGTGCTCAGGCGGGTATTGTGATTAGTGCATCGCACAATGCCTATCAAGATAACGGCATCAAGTTTTTTGGTGGTGATGGTCGTAAGCTGCCGGACGAGGTCGAACTTGAAATCGAGAGCTATTTACAGCAAGGCATCGTCACCTCCAGTTCTGACGAGTTGGGTCGGGCTTCCCGTATCAGGGATGCTGCAGGGCGTTATATTGAGTTTTGCAAGGGAACCTTACCCGCAGGTTTCAGTTTTGCGGGGCTTACGGTGGTCATCGACTGCGCAAATGGCGCGACCTATCATGTGGCGCCAGATGTGCTGCGCGAATTGGGTGCGCAAGTGATAGAAATAGGGACTAACCCAGATGGTTTGAATATCAACTATCAGTGTGGCTCAACTAACCCCGAGCTGTTGCGGCAAAAGGTATTGGAGGCAGGTGCCGACATAGGTATCGCCCTGGACGGTGATGGTGACAGGGTGCTGTTTGTCGATGCGGATGGTGGGATTGTCGATGGTGATGCATTGCTCTACGTTATCGCCATGTACCGCCGAGCGAATGACCTTCCGTGTTCGGGTGTGGCGGGTACCCTTATGAGTAATTTTGGTCTTGAAAAAGCTCTGGCAGAGCTGGAAATCCCGTTTGCTCGCGCCCAGGTGGGTGATCGCTACGTCATCGAAACGATGAAAAAGAATCGCTGGGAGTTGGGCGGTGAAAACTCGGGACATATTGTTTGTGGCGACATTACCACCACCGGAGATGGAGTCGTCGCGGCTCTGCAGGTGGTTCGCGCAATGGTCGAGGGTGGCAAATCCCTGGCTCAATTGTGCAGCGGATACCATAAGTTACCGCAGACAATGATCAATGTTGCGATTACAGATTCGGTCGACCTCGATTCAAACACAGCCGTACAGCAAGCGGTTGCGAGTGCCGAAAAAAAGCTAGCAGGCAATGGTCGAGTGCTATTGCGGCCGTCGGGCACGGAGCCGGTAATAAGGGTAATGGTCGAGGGAGATGATGCTAGTCTGGTTGGGGAGTTGGTTCAGCAGATCGCAGCAACGGTAGCTGAGCAGGTAGGTTAAGTATTTATAGCAGGATGTGTCGAGAATTCTTGTATAAGTTACACAACTTGGTTAACATGGCGGCCGTTTTCAGAGGGACGCAATGGATGATCGAGGTGTGCGGAGAGTGATGCGTAGACCTTTGGTCGTTGGCAACTGGAAGATGAATGGCACTCGGCGCAGTTCAATTGAACTGGCAGAGATGATCGCCAAGAACTTCTCTTCCAGTTCCGTGGAGTGCGCAGTTTGCCCGCCCGCTATTTTTCTCTCTGATGTAGCTTCGGCGCTTGTTGGTAGTGAAGTTTGTCTAGGTGCGCAGGCTGTTAGTCAGTTTGAGCAGGGGGCCTACACGGGTGAAGTGTCGGCCGACATGCTTGCTGATTTCTCCTGTGCTTATGTGCTGGTTGGTCACTCCGAGCGCCGCGCCTGTTTTGGAGAAACATCCAACCAGGTGGCTGCGAAGTTTGTGGCGGCGCAAAGTAAGGGTCTGACACCCATTTTGTGTGTTGGCGAGACTCTCGCTGAGCGGCGGGGCGATAGAGCTCTTGAGGTAATAGCGGAGCAGTTGGGTGCAGTAGTGGATGCTGCAGGTTTAAAGGCCTTGTCTTCAGCTGTTGTTGCCTATGAGCCGGTGTGGGCTATTGGTACCGGTGAGGTGGCCAGTCCAGCACAGGCTCAGGAAATTTTAGCATTTATCCGGGCCAGGCTTGGTGAGAATGCGAAAGCTGTGCGCTTGTTGTATGGCGGAAGTGTGAATGCGGAAAATGCCGCTCAGTTGTTTGGGCAGCAAGATATTGATGGTGCTTTGGTTGGCGGTGCATCGCTGCAAGCTGAGCAGTTTTTAACTATTTGTCGGCTCGCGGAGGCGTGATGGAAAAAGTGATACTTGTTGCCCACCTGCTGATAGCGTTTGCAATCATTGGTATGATTTTATTGCAGCAGGGCAAGGGTGCTGATGCTGGTGCTTCATTTGGTGGTGGCGCTTCGCAAACCTTGTTCGGCAGTGGCGGTACATGGAATTTCTTTAGTAAAACAACGGCCATTTTGGCAACCTTGTTTTTTGCCACTAGCTTCAGTTTGGCAATTATTGCCAAGAATTCTGTGGGTATTGATGAAAGCGTGCTGCCTGCGATGGAGTTGCTGGAGGTGGATGTCCCGGTTGTCGAGAGTGCTAGCGGAATCCCTGTTCTGGATGATTTGTCATCGGATGCGGAGATTTCTGACCTGCCAGTGCTTGAAGAGTTGTCTGAAACATTGATTTTGCCGGCGGAGTCGGCATCAGAGCAGTAAGGAGCCTCGCTTACTGTTTTATTTTGTAGTTGATAGTAAGAAAGTTTTTTGCCCAAGTGGTGGAATTGGTAGACACGCTATCTTGAGGGGGTAGTGGCGTAAGCCGTGCCGGTTCAAGTCCGGCCTTGGGCACCATATTTGTGTTTTCGATGCGCTCAATGTATCGCTAGCATAGAGTTTTAAGTTTGTTGTTTTATCGAGTTAGAAAAGCCTTGACGCTTGTATACTAGGCCCATATAATTCGCGTCCCCTGAAACGGACGATTTACCAGAATCGTAAACAGGGGCATCGAAGGGGCTAGTAGATCAGCGCTGATGTAAAAGTTTATTGTTGCGGGGTGGAGCAGTCTGGTAGCTCGTCGGGCTCATAACCCGAAGGTCGTAGGTTCGAATCCTGCCCCCGCTACCAAATTCTACGCTACGGGCGTAGCGCGCGAAGCCCCTGTTTACAGGGGCTTTTTGTTATTGGAGTTGTCATAAGGCAACGTGTGGTACTCGCTTACTGACGAAGGTAGAGTAAATGGCCTTGGGGCAAGACGCTTTATGTGCGCTGATCGAACCTGTCGTACAGGCGATGGGTTGCGAACTCTGGGGTATTGAGTACTTTCGAGCGGGCCAGCGCAGTGTGTTGCGCGTCTATATAGATAAGACTGATGGTATAGATATCGAAGACTGTCAGCGCATTAGTCGCCAGATCGGTAGTGTCTTTGATGTTGAGGATCCAATCGGCGAGGAATATACCCTCGAAGTGTCTTCGCCCGGTCTAGACCGTCCCCTATACACGTTGGCCCAGTACGAAAAATTAGCGGGTGAGCATATTGGCTTGCAGTTGCGCTTCCCCTTTGAGGGTCAGCGTAAGTTTAAAGGCTTGCTAAAAGGTGTGGAAGCTGAGGATGTGGTTCTTGTGGTGGGTGAGCAGGAATACTTGTTTCCGTTTGAGAGTATCGAAAAAGCGAAGGTTGTGCCCCAATTCTAACCAGGGGCAGGAGAGGCTTGCAGATGAACAAAGAAATATTTCTGGTCGCTGAAGCGGTTTCAAATGAAAAGGGCGTGTCGAAGGAAATCATCTTCGAGGCAATGGAAGAAGCCCTGGCCATGGCAACCAAAAAGCGCTATGACGAAGAGTCCCATATTCGTGTAGTCATTGATCGCGAAACTGGTGATTACGAGACCTTTCGTTGGTGGGGTGTGGTCGATGACGATACGCTAGCCGAACTCGGTACCCAGTTCACTCTGGAAGAGGCCCACGAGAAAGATACGAGCCTTGTTGCCGGGGATACCTTTGAAGAGCAGGTCGAAAATGTAAAGTTTGGTCGCATCGCAGCTCAGGCGGCGAAGCAGGTTATTGTGCAGAAAGTGCGGGATGCCGAGCGAGAGCTAGTTGCGGCGCGCTATGAGGGCCGGGTAGGCGAGCTCGTTAGCGGCACCGTTAAGAAAGTCACTCGTGAACACATTATTGTCGACTTGGGTAGCAATGCCGAGGGGCTGTTGTCTCGCGAAGAGTTGGTGGGGCGAGAGGTTTTCCGCATCAATGATCGCGTTCGCGCCATTTTGTTTGCGATTCGTTCCGAGGGTCGTGGCCCTCAGTTATTACTCAGTCGTTCATGCACTGAGATGCTGGTTAAGCTCTTTCAAATCGAAGTACCTGAGATTTCTGAACAGGTGATCGAAATTCGTGCTGCCTCCCGTGACACCAATGGTGCCCGGGCAAAAATAGCTGTGAAGACCAACGATGGTCGCATGGACCCCATTGGCGCCTGTGTCGGTATGCGCGGTGCGCGAGTGCAGGCCGTATCTAATGAGCTTGGTGGTGAGCGCGTCGATATCGTGCTTTGGGATGACAACCCCGCACAGTTGGTAATTAATGCCATGGCGCCGGCTGAAGTCGAGTCCATTATCGTCTACGAAGAAACCAACACCATGGATGTCGCGGTTGCCAATGAAAACCTGGCCCAGGCTATTGGTCGTGGTGGGCAAAATGTACGCCTGGCCTCTGAGCTGACGGGTTGGGACATCAATGTCATGACCACCGAAGAAATCGAAGCCAAGCAGCACGATGAGGCCGGAGATTTTATTGAAAACTTCATGGCCAAGCTGGACGTCGAGGAAGATGTTGCAGCTATTTTAGTGGAAGAGGGCTTTAGCTCCGTAGAAGAAGTGGCCTACGTGCCGCTGGAAGAGCTACTCGCAATCGATGGCTTTGATGAAGAAATTGCCGAGGAATTACGCGCTCGCGCCAAAGATGCCCTGCTGACCAGCGCTCTGGTTCATGAAGAGGAATTGGCCATAGCGGCACCGGCAGAAGATTTGTTGACGATGAAAGGCATGGATCAAACCCTGGCTTGCACCTTGGCAGCAAATGGCATTATTACCATGGAAGACCTGGCCGAACAGGCCGTTGACGAGCTTCTGGACCTGGGCGTTGATGCCGAGCGAGCGGGCGAGTTGATTATGACGGCCCGCGCGCCGTGGTTTGAAGAAGATGCAGGTTGATTGAACAACTGGCAACGGGTCAAGACAAAATACTGAGGAAGAACAATGGCTGAAGTAACTGTAAGTGTACTCGCCGGTGTAGTAGGTGCGTCAGTTGATCGCCTGTTAACACAGATGAAAGAAGCGGGCCTATCGCAAACATCGGCTGATGCTACGGTTTCGGACGAAGAAAAGCAGACCCTGCTGGTGTATTTGAAAGGCCTTCACGGTGAGAAGGGCAGTGCCCCGAAGAAAATCACCCTGCGTAGAAAAAGCATCGGCACTTTGAAAGCCGGTGCTGGTCGCAAGTCGGTCAATGTGGAAGTGCGCAAGAAACGTACCTACATGAAGAAAGAAACGGAAGAGGTTCTGCCTGAGCCAGAGGCTGATCTCGAGCCAACTGTGGCGGCAGAGTCAGAGCCGGAAGCCGTAGAAAGTCCCATTCCGGATGTTGTCGAAGAAGAGCTTGCCTCGGCAGTTGTTGAGCCAGACGTCGAAGCCGAACCTGAGGTGCTTGTTGAAGAGCCCGAAGCGCTCGTTGAGCCAGAAGTCGATGCCGAACCTGAGGTGCTTGTTGAAGAGCCCGAAGCGGTAGTTGAGCCAGAAGTCAGTTCCGAGCTGGAAGCGACAGCCGAGGCCGAAACTCCAGCTCCAGAGACTGTTGCTGCTAAGCCTGAACCAGCAGCACCCAAGAAGGCCTTACATGTCCGTTCGCGTTTAGTTGACGACGTTGAAGCTAAGCGTATCGCCTCTATCTTGGCGCGCAAAGAGCGCGAAAAAATTGCCAAGCAAGAGCTTGAGCAACGCAAGCTAGAGCGAGCCCAGGAAGAAGAGGCCGCGAAGGTGCGCCGCGAAGAAGAGCGGACGGCAAAAGCCAAGCCTGCTGAGGCGGCTAAACCTGAAAGTCCTCTGGCTCGATTGGGCCGGGTACGTGAAAAACCTGCAGCGGAAGAAGAGCAGAAAACGCGTCGTAAAAGGTCTGTGAAGGGTTCGCGCAAGCAGCGCCCCGAAGACCTGATCAAAGAAGCGAGCCTCGATCGTGCCGAAAGCCGAAAAAAGGGTCCTTTGCGCTCGAGAGGGCCCGTAGTTAAAGTTAAGAATGTCCATCTCTTCCAGAAGCCAACCGACAAGGTTGTCCATGAAGTAGAGATTGGTGAAACGATCGTCGTTTCCGAGCTGGCTTCTAAAATGGCGCTCAAGGCCAACGTCGTCATCAAGGCATTGATGAAGATGGGCACTATGGCGACCATTAATGACAGCATCGACAACGATACAGCGAACCTGATCACAGAAGAGCTGGGGCATCTTCCCGTTGCCATGTCCGATGGTGTTGAGGACGAGTTGCGCGAGATGATGCAGGCCGTTGAGGCCTCTGCAGATGAAGCGCGAGCCCCGGTAGTTACCGTCATGGGCCATGTCGATCACGGTAAGACCTCGCTGCTCGACTTTATCCGTGAGTCCCGTGTTGCCTCTGGCGAAGCCGGTGGTATCACCCAGCACATTGGTGCCTACCACGTTAATACGCCTCACGGCATGGTGACCTTTCTCGATACCCCAGGACATGCGGCGTTTACCGCCATGCGCGCCCGAGGTGCAAAATCCACCGACGTGGTGATCTTGATCGTCGCAGCGGATGACGGTGTCATGCCGCAAACCGAAGAAGCCATTCTTCACGCGAAGGCGGCAGGTGTACCAATTATCGTTGCGATTAACAAAATCGATAAGGATGGCGCCGATCCTGAGCGAGTCACCAGCGAACTGGCGGCCAAAGATGTGATCCCCGAGGAATGGGGTGGCGATACCCAGTTCGTCAAAGTTTCCGCTCATACGGGTGAAGGTATTGAAACCCTGCTGGAAGCGGTTTTGTTACAGGCTGAACTCCTCGAGTTGAGTGCGCCGACCGATGGCGTTGCGCGTGGCGTGATTATTGAATCCCGCGTTGCGAAAGGCCGTGGTGTGGTTGCTACGGCTTTGGTCCAGGCCGGTACCCTGCGCAAGGGTGACTACCTGCTGGCCGGAGGTAGTGTCGGTAAAATTCGCGCCATGAATGACGAAGCGGGCGCGGCGATTATTGAGGCGGGTCCGTCTATTCCTGTCGAAATTCTCGGCCTCGATACCCCCCCCGATGCCGGTGATGATTTTGCCGTAGTGAGCGACGAGCGCAAGGCCAAAGAAGTTGCCCAGGCACGACAGCAAAAAGAGCGCGACGAGCGCGTTGCACGCCAAAAAGCCAATAAGCTGGAAAACATGTTTGCCGGCTTTGAAGGCAAAGAAAAGAAAGTTCTTCCCGTGCTGGTTAAGGCCGATGTGCGTGGCTCCCTGGAAGCCATCCTCGCCTCGCTGGCCGATATCGGCAACGACGAGGTAGCCGTCAATGTCATCAGCTCCGGTATTGGCGGTTTGACTGAGTCGGATATTAATCTGGCCACTACCTCGGGTGCCGTGGTTGTCGGCTTCAACGTACGAGCCGAAGTTTCCGGCCGCCGCCTCGCCGAAGCGGAAGGCATAGATATTCGCTACTACAGTGTTATCTACAACCTGCTCGACGATATTAGGGATGCTCTGTCGGGCATGCTTGACCCGGAAATTCGTGAAGAAATTGTCGGTATAGCCGAAGTTAAAGAAGTCTTCAGTTCGCCGAAGTTCGGCCAAATTGCCGGCTCAATAGTCACCGAAGGTACGGTTTATCGCAATAAACCCATTCGCGTGCTGCGTGAGAATGTCGTTATCTATGAGGGCGAGCTGGAATCCTTGCGTCGTTTTAAAGACGATGTCAATGAAGTTCGCAGCGGTACTGAATGTGGTATCGGGGTGAAAGACTACACTGATGTGAAGCCGGGTGATCAGATCGAAGTCTTTGACGTGAAGGAAATTGAGCGCAGCCTGTAATTGCTGACCCTGTTAATTAATAGTCCTGTTAACACAAGAGGCCGCTAAGTAGTGCCGAGAGAATTTACCCGCGCTGAGCGCGTTGCCGATGCCCTACAACGCGAGATAGCCGTCTTGATTCGCGAAGAGATGGGCGATCCCCGTGTCAATTTCGTCAATATCACGGGTGTTGATGTCAGTCGTGATCTGGCGGCGGCAAAGGTTCACGTCAACTATGTTGATGAACGCGAAGCAAATGAGCGCAGTGCCGGTGTTAAGGTGCTCAATGGTGCATCTGGTTTTTTACGTACCAAGTTGGCCAAGCGCATGCAGTTGCGGATTGTTCCTAGTTTAAAGTTTATCTACGACGACACTGGTCGTCGTGGTCAAGAGCTGTCGGCTTTGATTGATTCCGCACTGGCTGCAGACAAGCACCATAAACATTCGTCGGAGGATGAATAGTGGCCCGGCGCCGCCAACGTCCTCGCGGTAGACCCGTCGACGGCATATTGATACTGAATAAACCCCAGGGCATCACCTCCAACGATGCCCTGCAGCAGGTTAAGTACTTATTCTATGCGGCCAAAGCGGGGCATACCGGAAGCCTTGATCCCCTGGCCACAGGCGTCTTGCCTATCTGTCTGGGGGAGGCAACCAAGTTTACCCAGTTTCTACTGGAGGCTGATAAAACTTACCAAAGTACGTTTTGCCTTGGCATGGCGACTGAGACGGGTGACTCGGATGGAGAAACGGTTAGTGCCACCGACGCCTCTGCCTTAACACAGGCGCAATTGGAACAGGCGATCGAAGCCTTTCGCGGCGAGATCAAGCAGATTCCATCAATGTATTCTGCCCTCAAGCACAACGGTCAGCCACTCTATAAACTGGCCCGCCAGGGTATAACCGTTGAGCGCGAAGCGCGAGATGCGACCATTTATAGTTACGAAATATTGGCCTTTCGCCCCGGTGAAAAAGCTGAGCTCGATGTGCAAATCAGCTGCAGTAAGGGTACTTATATACGCACTTTGGCCGAAGACCTCGGTAAGGCAGTAGGTTGCGGCGCTCATGTTACGCGCTTGCACCGCACCGTGGCCGGGCCCTTCCGAGAGGAAGATTCGATCACTCTTCCCCAACTCGAAAGCTTACGTGAAGGCAAGCGCGGTGAAGACCTCGATTTTCTTCTTAAACCCCTCGATGCAGCGGTCAGTGATGCCATTGCTGTTGAGCTGACTGAAAGCATGGCGTGGTATTTCCGTCAGGGCCAAGCAGTGATGAGCCCAGAGGTCTATCGCCAGTCAGAAGAAGGCGATATAGTGCGCATCTTTCATACCGACGGTGGTTTTATGGGCGTCGGTGAAGTATTGGACGACGGGCGTGTTAAGCCGCGTCGTTTGGTGGCAAGCGCGCAATAGACCTCGTTAGTCCTTTTAAGGACAGCGTGGGTCGCTACTTGTGGGTTTGCAATTGGTAGCTGGAATGATCCAGCGTAATTAGGCTATCTATAAATATGCGTGGATAGATCTGAATAATGAGCATATTGGAGAAAGTAAAATGGCATTAAGTGCAGAAGAGAAAGCAGCAATTGTTAAAGATAATGCGCAGGCAGAAGGGGACACAGGCTCTCCCGAAGTACAGGTCGCATTGTTGACCGCGAACATTAACAAATTACAGAGCCACTTTACCGGTAATAAAAAAGACCACCACTCGCGTCGCGGTTTGATCCGCATGGTTAACCAGCGTCGTAAATTGCTGGATTATCTGAAAAGCAAAAATGGTGAGCGTTACAGTCAGCTCATTGCGAAGCTAGGACTGCGTCGATAACTCATTCCACTAACGGCCCCAACGGGGCCGTTAGCATTTATATATAGGTGAAAATAGTGAATCCCGTAAGTAAATCATTTCAGTATGGCAAGCACACGATTACGCTGGAAACCGGCCGCATCGCCCGTCAGGCCACTGGTGCAGTGATGTGCAGCATGGATGACACCATGGTGCTGTGTACCGTTGTCGCCCGCAAAGAAGCCAAGCCCGGCCAGGACTTTTTTCCGCTGACCGTTAACTATCAAGAGAAAGCCTATGCTGCTGGTAAAATCCCCGGTGGATTTTTCAAGCGCGAAGGTCGTCCCAATGAGAAAGAGACGCTGACCTGTCGTTTAATCGATAGGCCAATTCGTCCTTTATTCCCCGCTGGTTTTAAAAACGAAGTGCAGGTCGTGCTGACGGTTATGTCGGCCAATAAAGATGTCGATCCTGATATTGCTGCATTGATTGGTGCCTCGGCTGCATTGGCCATTTCCGGCGTACCCTTCAACGGTCCCATTGGCGCCGCTCGCGTTGGCTATAGCGATGAAGAGGGTTATATCCTCAACCCCAAATATTCTGAGCTAGCGACTTCTGATCTCGACATGGTTGTTGCCGGTACCAAAGACGCCGTGCTGATGGTTGAATCCGAAGCCAAAGAACTGTCTGAAGATTTAATGCTGGGTGGCGTTCTCTATGCCCACCAGGAAATGCAGGCGGTTATTCAGGCCATCGAAGAACTGGTTCGCGAAGCCGGCAAGCCCGCATGGGATTGGCAGGCCGCACCTGAGAATGTCGAACTCACCGCTGCACTGAACACTGCCGTTGGCGCCGACCTTGAAGCGGCTTATCAAATTACCGATAAGCAGGAGCGAACCGCCCGTCTCGCCGAAATTCGTGACAGTGCCATCTCGCAGCTAGTTAACGAAGAAGGCGATGTCGCTGCAGAAGATGTGCGAGAAACCTTCAAGAAATGCGAAAAGAAAATTGTTCGCGGTCGCATCATTCGTGGTGAAGCGCGTATCGATGGTCGTAACAGCACCACTGTTCGCCCCATCGCAGTCGATGTTGGTATTTTGCCGAAAGTACATGGTTCCTCTTTGTTTACTCGTGGCGAAACTCAGGCCATCGTGACAGCAACTCTGGGCTCACTGCGTGATGCACAGAATATTGATGCCCTCGAAGGTATGAAGCGTGATGCTTTCATGTTGCACTACAACTTCCCTCCCTACTCTGTGGGCGAAGCGGGTCGCATGGGTGGCACCAATCGTCGTGAAACCGGTCACGGTCGTTTGGCGCGCCGTGGTATTGCCGCCGTCCTGCCTAACGGCGACGACTTCCCCTACACCATTCGCGTGGTTTCCGAGATCACAGAATCTAACGGTTCAAGCTCTATGGCCTCGGTTTGTGGTTCCAGCCTCGCGCTTATGGATGCCGGTGTGCCCATCAAAGCCCCCGTTGCTGGCATCGCCATGGGCTTGGTGAAAGAAGAGGCCGGCTTTGCCGTCCTGACCGATATTCTCGGCGATGAAGATCACCTCGGCGATATGGACTTTAAAGTGGCTGGTAGTGCCGCCGGTATCACCGCTCTGCAAATGGATATCAAGATCGAAGGTATCACCGAAGAAATCATGCAGGAAGCGCTGACCCAAGCCTTGGCTGCTCGTTTGCACATTCTTGGTGAAATGAACAAGACGCTGGAAGCGAGTCGTGACGATGTGGCTGAATCAGCGCCGCGTTATCACACACTGAAAATTGATCCGGACAAGATTCGTGACGTTATCGGTAAGGGCGGTGCCACTATCCGCATGCTTACCGAAGAAACCGGTGCGACTATCGACATTGAAGACGATGGCAGCATTCGTATCTACAGTGATGATCGCGAAGGCTTGAAGGACGCTATCTTCCGTATTGAAGAGATTACTGCCGAAGCCGAAGTCGGCCGTATATACGACGGTAAGGTTGCCCGCGTTGTCGACTTTGGTGCTTTCGTTACGATCATGCCCGGTACCGATGGCCTGGTACATATCTCGCAAATTGCCCAGGAACGTGTCGAGAAGGTCACCGACTATTTGGCAGAAGGCCAGGAAATTAAGGTCAAAGTTCTTGATGTTGATGCCCGTGGTCGTATTAAGCTGTCGATGAAAGAAGTGTCTGAAGCCGAGGGTGGTTTAGCACCCAAGGCGCCGGCACAGGACGCTGAGCCAGCGGCCGAGTAATTCGTTGATCTAATTCGACGATAAAGAAACGGGGCTTTGTAGCCTCGTTTTTTTTGCCTGCTGTTTTATGCAAAAGGGGCGATAACTCGCGAGGTGTCTATGGATATTCAGGGCTTATACCGTGGTAAAGCGCAACTCCTTAAACCCTCCAGCGAATACACGGGTATTTATAAACAGCCCGTTAGCTTTGTTGCAGTGGATCAGCTGGGTATTAAAGGCGATGTGCAGGTCGATAAGCGCTATCACGGCGGCCCCGACAAAGCCTTGCATCAATACTCCCTGCTCAGTTATCAAGGTATTATTAAAGCCTATGCTGAATTAGCTGGTGTGGCGGTGCCCGGTTCCATTGGCGAAAATATCACCATTGCTGAAATGGCCGAGGCGACGGTGTGCATCGGTGATCAATATCGTTTTGGTAGTGTATTGGTACAGGTATCAGAACCTCGACGGCCCTGCTGGAAGATCAGCGCCATCTTTAAGCAGAGTGGCTTAACTGAGTTTATTGAGCGAGAAGGCATCACAGGTTGGTACTACCGTGTGCTCGAAGCCGGCGAGATTAGTCTGGGCGATAGGGCTGAATTAGTAGAGAGGCCCAATCCGCAGGTCTCGATTGCTTATTTCAATCGTATTTTGAATGGTACTGGGTCTAGTTCCGACGAATTGGCTAACTTGACTGAATGTGTAGGCTTGGCCACGTATTTACGAGATCGGCTGGAAAAACGCAGAGCAGCATTACACGGATAAGCTACAGAGCTTGCCCCCTATATTGAGACAAATAATGACAGTAGATCAACACCCAACGACTGGTGAGAATGAAGTAACGCCCGTTGCTATTAATGAATATCTTAAGCCGGGCGTCTTTATTGACTCCGATCACCCTTCGGTTCAGGCTTTTACCGAAAAGGCACTGGAGGGCGCAGGCTCCACAGCTATAGATCGTGCGGTAGCTTTGTACTACGCGGTGCGCGACGGCCTGCGCTACGACCCCTATTCCATGAATATGGCGGGAACCAATTTTACCGCCAGCACTATAGCTACCCAACAAGCTGCCTTTTGCATTCCCAAAGCGATCCTGCTGACGGCCTGCGCTCGAGCGGCTGATATTGCCGCGCGCATTGGTTACGCCGACGTGCGTAATCACCTCTGCTCCGCCAAGCTCAAAGCGGCGATGGCGGGTAACGACCTGTTTATGTACCACGGCTATGTGGAAATGTATTTAGAGGGCAAGTGGGTGAAATCAACCCCGGCCTTTAATCTTGAGCTGTGTGAAAAAGTGGGTATTGAGGCACTGGGCTTCAATGGCCGTGATGATTCGATGATGCATCCCTTTGACAAGGCGGGCCGTCAGCACATGGAGTATGTGCAGGATCACGGGCACTTCTTTGACCACCCCCACGAGCGTATCCAGTCTGCTTTTAAAGACGCCTATGGTGACCTGGACCTCGTGCTCGGCAGTGTCAAAGGCGATTTTGCAGCGGAAGTGAGTGCTAACTAGGCGACCTCCCAAGGTCCTCACTCGGGACCGATAAGCCGGGCCAGTCAAACAGCCTTTAACCTCAGGCTGTTTTTCTCTACCGGTTTGTTCTGAAGCAGCGCTAGCGCTCAGCGAGCCTCCAACGGCGGCAATTCGCTTTGCAGTCCACTATACCCCGGCTGCCAACGCCGGTCACAGCTGTGTTGATAAGCTTACCAGGGCGACAATATTTACTTCACCAGCCCTTTAAACCGCCCCTGCGTTGCGATAAACCTTGGGTGTCTATCGACAATGGCATTTCTCCCGGGCTGATATAAGCTTATATAGTAGTCTGCAGCGTAGCTTGGAGGCCGTGATGAGAGTCGGGGTAGTAAAAGAAAGCAAAGTCCGTGAACACCGTGTGTCGCTAACACCTTCGGGAACGGAGGCTTTAGTGGCACATAGGCATCAGGTACTTATCGAGAAAAATGCGGGTCTTGGTTCTGGTTTTAGTGACCAGGACTATTGCGAGGTAGGAGGTGAAATTGTCTCAAGCGCCGAGGCTTGGGCATGCGACCTCGTGCTGAAGGTCAAGGAGCCCCAGGTCTCGGAATATTGCCACTTTAATCGCCAAATCGTATTTACTTACTTTCATTTAGCGGGCTCACCAGCGAGCCTGACAGCGGCATTATTGGCCAGGCGAACCACGGCAATCGCCTATGAAACCGTTGAAGACGGTGCTGGGCGACTCCCTCTATTAGCCCCCATGAGTGCCGTAGCGGGAAGTATGGCCGTTACAATTGGTAACTATTATCTTGCTGATTTTAATCATGGTCGTGGGGTGCTGCTCACACAGCTCTTCGATCAACGCTTTGGCAAGGTGGTTATCATCGGAGATGGCGTGGTTGGTCTGCATGCTGCGCGCGTTGCCACTGGCCTGGGTGCCGAGGTTTATTTGTGTGGCTGCGACCCCGAGCGAAAAGCTGAGCTGGAGGCCTTTGTATCGGGAAAGCTCAATTTTGTGCTCTCCACACCCGACAATATTGCCGCTGAATTACATGATACCGACCTGTTAATTGGTGCTGTATTGCAGCGAGGTGCCAGGGCTCCCCACTTGGTTACCGAGGCCATGGTCAAGCAAATGCAGCGGGGCTCGGTGATTGTCGATGTCAGTATTGATCAGGGTGGTTGTATTGAGACCATGCACGCCACGACTCTCGATGACCCGGTCTACGAAAAATACGGAGTGATTCACTACGGGGTGACAAATATGCCGGGTGCATATCCCCGTGTTTCCACCCTGGCGCTAACAGAGGCGACACTACCTTATGTACTGGCCTTGGCGGATAAGGGTTTGACTGCCCTGAATGAGGACCCGGGCTTGGCGCTGGGCTTGAATACCTATGACGGGAAAATCACCTGCGAGGCGGTAGCGGAAGCTTTTGCCTCGGCAGGTGTTTAAATTAGCTCACTAGCTGGTCGGCAGGTGTGCCATTTTCGGGTGTTGATTCGTTGGCGAGTTCATTGCGGAGACTTTCAACACCACGCTCTACGAGCTCTTCTGTGGCATCGATATTACCGCGAACTTCGTCCACCCGAGCACTGATGTTGGATAACAGGTCCCGCGCTTCGGCAAAGCCCTGGCGTACATCCTGAGTGGCCTCGTTCAAAAAGTCGACCCTCTCCTCAGACTCAGCTGTATCGCTAATATCGGCTAGACCGCGCTGAATGGTACTGAGGGTTTGACCGGCAACCTGACTGGGAGAGCCACTGTTGGTGTCGAGAGTACTGAGCCGAGAGGGGCTTTCAGTCTCCTGAACCTTGCTCAGTGCCGATTGAAGTTGCTGGTTGAGGATTTTTTGTGCGTCACCCGGGCTGGTGGTGCTCAGGGTGACCTGGCTGTCACGAGCGGATGCATTGCTAGACGCGACATTCTTGTCTGCGCTAACGGCGCCAGCTACGCTAGTGGCTCCCTGTTGGACGCCTCTATTTACGGCGCCGCCAATATTCTGAACGTCCAAGACCTGTGCTCCCGGTCAGCAAGTGACCTGTGTCTCTCGATGCAAATGAAATACCGCTAGGCGTTGTACAACTTAACGGTATAACTGTAGCCCAGTTATGGGCTTAGAGCAATTTAAACGGCGAGTCAAACGCTGCTTTTGGGGTCTGGGTCTCAGCAAAAAAAAGCGAATTACCGTTGATCCTGTGGATGGCGCCGTTGGGTCGTGAGGCCGTCTGTAAACACTAGTTTAGCAAGCCTGAAAAGAAGGCCCGTAAGCTGTCTTCGCCACCATCTTCCCAGGCTTTTAATGCAGCGGTGCCGATAATGGCGATATCCGCCTTGCCACGCAGGAAGTCGAGATCGCTCTTTTGGCTGACACCAAAACCCACGGCAATGGGCAGCTTAGTGTGCTGCCGACAGTGGGCAATAAAGGCTTTCAGCTCATCGCCCATTTCGGTTTGTCCACCGGTGACACCCTTGCGAGCCACCGCGTAAATAAAGCCCTCGGCCGCCGCACCGAGAATTTGCAGGCGAGCATCGGTATTGGTGGGGGTCATCAGTACGATGGGGGCCAGTTCTTCGGGCTTTGATAGTTCGTGCAGTTCACCGGCTTCTTCAACGGGCAGGTCGGGCAGAATGTAACCACAGCCACCAGCAGCGCTGAGTTTAGAGATGAATGTTTCGTGTCCCATTTTAAAAGCGGTGTTGTAGTAACCCATCATCAGTACTTTAAAGGGGAAGTGTTCGCTGACTTTACGCATAAACTCAAAACAGTCGGCCGGGCGCACACCACTGGCGACGGCTTGCTGGTTGGCTTTGACAAACAAAGGGCCGTCGGCAGAGGGCTCGGAAAAGGGGAACTGCAGCTCCACCATATCAACGCCAAACTCGGCCATGATTTCGAGTTCACGCCAGTTGTCGTCAAAGGAGGGGTAGCCACAGACCACATGGGTCATCAGCAGCAGGTCTTTGTGCTGCAAGCGCTCGCGCAGATATTGTTCAAGCACCATATTCTACCGCCTTGTCTTTAATAAATTCTTTCCAGTGATCGTCTTCAATGGTGTCGGCGACGGTGAAGATATCCTTGTCACCACGACCCGATTGATTGATGAGAATGACTTCGTCTTTGCCCATCTTCGGTGCCTCAGCAACGGCCAGGGCAAAGGCATGGGTGCTTTCCAGGGCGGGTATTAGCCCTTCGGTGCGCATCACCAGTTTCAAGGTGTCGCGCACCATTTCATCGGTGGCCGCTTCAAAGCGCACGCGGTCTTTTTCCCACAAATCACTGAGGATGGGGTTGATGCCAATGTAGTCGAGCCCGGCGGCGATGGAGTGGGTCTCCAGCATATTGCCGTCATCGTTTTGCAGGAAATAGGTTTTAAAGCCCTGGGCAACACCGACCGATGCGTCTTTATAGGCGAGGCGAGAGGCATGCAGACCTGAGTCGGGGCCGTGTCCACCGGCCTCAACACCGATTAACTCGACATTGTCGTCCATAAAACCCTGGAAGATACCGATGGCATTGGAGCCGCCGCCAACACAGGCGAAGACGCGGTCGGGCAGCTTGCCGGCTTCCTGGATAATTTGCTGACGCGCCTCTTTACCGATAATGGCTTGAAAGAAGCTGACCATTTCCGGAAAGGGGTGGGGGCCACAGGCGGTGCCCAGCACAT
>MAAU01000096.1 GCA_002162825.1 Gammaproteobacteria bacterium 54_18_T64 | reverse complement strand
GGCGCCTCACTAAGGGTTCAGCTCCACGCCTGTGCCGAGACAGCGCGCGCCTGTCCAGCAACGAGCTGGGTAATGATGGTGTGTGGTGCCCACAACTGGATTGCTGGGAGCTTTTCGGCGGCCTGTCGAGCCGAAATGTTTGCTGACGACCCCAATCTCTTGATCGCCGGAACACTGGCCAGCCAGGGTCAATTTACACAGGTAGAGGGTGGCTGGCTGCTCAGTGGTCGCTGGCAATTTTGCTCCGGTGTCGATCATTCACCCTGGTTGTTAATTGGTGCCATGCGCGCCAAAGACAGCAGGGGTGGGCCAGGCAGTCTGCACCTTATGTTGCCTCGTGACCAGGTGGCGGTGGATGACACCTGGCACACCCTGGGCATGCGCGGTAGTGGCTCAAAAGATGTGGTACTCAAGGATGTGTTTGTACCGCAGCACCGCGCCGAGGCCACGGGAAAGCTCTTTAGCGGTCGCAGTCCCCATGCCCAGGACCATGTGAATAGTGGCCTCTATAGGGTGCCGGTGCTGTGCAGTCTCTCCGCCCAGCTGGCCGCTAGTGTCTTGGGTATGGCCCGGGAAATGTTGAGTTTGTTTATCGAAAAAACCGCCGTTCGCCCCGATATTTACAGCGGCGAGGGCAGTGGTGCCAAGGCCCGTCGTGGCACCATGCAGCGGCGCGTGGCGGAGGCTTCCGCTGAGATCAATGCCGCCGAACTGCTACTGGGTAGAAACTGCGATTTATTCGACGCCATTACCGAGGCCCAAGAGCCCGTCGATGAAGAGGCCCAGGCGCTGATGCGCTGGCAGTCGGCCTACGCGGTTGAGCTTTGTCGACGCGCCGTGGAGCGCCTGTACGCCGGTGCCGGTGCACACGCCGCCTATAATGATTCGCCGCTGCAGCAATATTATCGCGATGTAATGATGGCCTCCCACCATGCGGCCGTCGATATGGATGGTGCTGCCGAATTACAGGGTATGAGCCTACTGGGTGTGGAACCTTAAGCACGTTAGTATTTTTAAATTACTAACTTTACTTTCATCAAAATAATAGGGGCTATGATGTCTAGTCAAACTGCACTACCGGAAGTCTCTTGTGTTTATCAAAACCACCACATCGACAGTAGCCGCTGGCGGGTATTTAAGCCCCGCCCGGACGATATTGTCGTTGCCACGACACAAAAATCGGGTACCACCTGGACCCAGCAGATTATTTCCCTACTGATTTTTCAGGATGGGCCACCTCCCGCGCCCTTTCACGATCTCTCCGTATTTGTCGATATGCGCTTTTCCCCACTCGATGAATTGGAAAAAGAACTCGAAGCACAAGAACATCGGCGTTTTTTAAAAACCCATACGGCCCTGGATGGTTTTCCCTTTCATCCCGAGGTGAAACATGTCTTTGTTACACGTGACGGTCGGGATTTGTTTATGTCACTGTGGAATCACTACTCCAATTATTCCCAGGATTTTTTAAAGATGATGGCGGATATGCCCGGGCGTGTTGGCAAGCCATTTCCTGCGGCGGGGGAGGATATTCATGAGTTTTGGAATGACTGGATTGGCCGCGGCTGGTTTGACTGGGAAAGCGATGGCTATCCCTTCTGGTCTCAGTTACATGTGGTGAAAACCTGGTGGCAATACCGTCATCTCCCCAATGTACTGCTGGTGAATTATGCCGATATGCTGGCCGACCTGTCGGGCCAAATTCAACGCATTGCGGATTATCTGGATATTGAAGTTACACCAGAATATTTGGTAAAAGTCACGGAGCAATGCACCTTCGAGTCGATGAAGAAGCGTGCCGACGAGGTGATACCCATGGCCGACATGCTGTTTGACGGCGGTGCGCAAACCTTTATTAATAAAGGCTCAAACGGGCGTTGGCGCGATGTTCTGTCGGCCGATGAGCTGGCGACCTACGATAAACATATCGCCAGGACCTTGACGCCCGAGTGTGCGCACTGGCTGGAAAGTGGTGGCTCATATTAAAACGGTTTCTGTGTTTAACCTGGTTTAGTTAATAAAGAAGAGGATTAGGTAATGACTTATTTTCCCCTAAACAAAGAACAACAGGCATTAAAAGATCTAGCAGTACAACTGGCGACTGTCGAGCTGGCCCCCCGCGCCGCGGACACCGATAAAACACGCACTTTCCCCCGTGCCTCTCTGGAGGGTTTAAAAGCTAGCGGTTTATGGGGCTTGCGTGTTGCGAAAGAACAAGGAGGTTTGGGAGCCGATTTATTATCGACCTGCCTGGTGGTTGAGGAACTCGCCAAGAAATGCGCCTCAACGGCCATGTGTTACAAAATGCACGTCGAGGCAGCGGAACTAATAAGCCGTATTCCGAGCGATTATCAAGCCGAGCACTTTGTGAAAAAGATTGCCGCCGGCGAAACTCTCTGCACCGTGGCCGGTGGTGAAACCTCGGGCCAGGGCGCGAACTGGGTGCCGGGCATGGTGCTGTCCTCCGTCGAGAAAGGGGGCGATGGCTACATTATCGACAATTTGCGCAAATCTTATGTCACCTCTGCGGGCCAGGCCTCCCACTATTTTATGCTTTGCCGGGTTGGCGCTGAAACAAAGGGCCATAAGCTTTCAGCATTATTTATTGAAGCCGACAAAATTGAGTGGGAAACCCTCGAGGACTGGAATGGCCTGGGTATGCGCGGCAACAACAGTATGCCTATTCGTTTTAATGGTGTAGTTCCCGAGCAAAACCGCATCGGTGAAGAGGGTGCCGCCCTCAAATATCTGGGCGCCGTAATGATGCCGGTGGTCGCCCTGACCTATGGCGCTGCGTACCTGGGTGTGGCCTCCGGTGCCTACGAATTAGCGATGGAAGAGGCCTCAAAGGTACACCCCAGTGGCGCTAAGCGTCTGGACAGCCCGATCAATCAGCGGCGCATGGCCGAATTGAGTGCAAAAATAGAAGCGGCTCGGGCACTCTTACATGTTGCTGCGGCAGCCGGTGATGCGGGGCAGGTGGTAGCTCCCCTGCCTTATTTGCAGGCTAAGGTGACTTGCTCAGAGGTCGCGGTATTAGTGACTCAGGAATTGATGACCATGTTTGGAGGTACTGCTTTTGCTGGGCGCTTGCCTTTTGAGCGATATTTTCGCGATGCGCGGGCAGGCATGATTATGGGACTGGCAAACGACGACGCCTATCAAACTATTTACGCTATGTTGTTTCCCGAAAAGAAAAAATAAGGCATGGCCCAGACTTCGCTCGGCTGGCTGAATGATCTGAAGGTAGTGTGGGGGGGGTTATATGGGTAAACATCCCCGCCTGAACTGGCACATTACTGGGTATGTGAATACGGAGTCGCATTCGCCAATATTTGGTCGGGCTTTGCTGCCAATCTGTATGGCAATAAAGTTTGAATTAATAAATTCAATAACAGCCGGATCGTTGAAGATTCACCTTTCCATAAAGGGGTAGATGCTACAGCTGTGGTGTCCAATGTTAATAGGGCTTAAGTGATTTTCAGCCTTTACAGTGGCAAAGTTCATGGCCGAAATCTTCGGCCGCATATTTGTTATTAAAAAACTTAAGAGGTGAAAGTTATCTTTAATAATGGGCTCGTCCATTGGTAAGGAATTTTTTTCACACCGCGCCATTGAGTGAGCTAGGATATAAATCGAAGGCAGTGATTTATAGTGCCCAAGAGTATTGCAGGTGCTTGTAGTGAGTGCGAGCAAGTAGAGGTGCTAGTTTTTTCGCAGTTCAAGTAATACGGTGTACTCTATTTCACCGCTGAGCGCTGTAATAATGTTTTGTCGTAGCCGACCTTTTGTTCGGCACTCAGGATCTTTCGCATTTCGACCAGATGGGCATAGCGCAGGCGAAGGATGGCTGTTTTGGCAGCCATTAACTCGTCAATTTTTGTATTGATGTCGTCAAGGCTGACATTTTCACCAATGGTCATTTCATTTAGCTCTTTCAGTGCCTCAGCTTCTCTAGTTTTAAAGGATGCCTGGTCATCGTGTAATTTATGATGCATTTTGTCGATGGCTTGTTTTTGAGCTTTGGCGGGATCGGGTATCTGGGCGGCATTGCTCGATACGCTAAAGAGTAGTGTTAGTACAAAAAATATTTTTGCGTATTTCAAGGTGATAGCGCATGGGGCTATTAATGTGTTCATCTTATTATTCCTGTGATGATTTTATTGAAAATACAGTATAGTCGTGACAAGAGAGTTTTTTATAAATGTATTGATAGAATTAGTACATTGCGGTAATAGTGTAAAAATATAACAATTATATTAATAGATTTTACGGTACGTCTTTAAAATATCAATCTACCCGTGGGGGGAGCATGTCGGAACTTATTTCGTCGGATGTTCAGCTGTTTGACGGCCCACAAATTATTGATGATCTGAATCGTCTACTGCGCTTTCGTACTACTGTTGTCGGTATGAAACTATTCGATTCAAGGGAAGAAATGGAAGCGGTGCCACGTATTCGTCGCCCCAATGATATTCACACCACGGATCAGATTGTCGGGCAGGCTGCGCGCAATGGCTGGACGGTGGGTATTACCGCGGATGACCTGGTCGGTGAGCAATGCCGTGCTGTGCTGGGCCTCCACCCACAAAATGAGGAATGGTTATCAGGACAGCCGATGGTTGGTGTGTGGTATGAGACGGCGGAAGACACTGCGGCTCACCAGCAAGCGATGGATGTTGTGCCTTTTGGTCAGCATCAAGCGATGGCTGTGAGCCCGTTAGCCAGTGGTCGTTTAAATCCGCCAGATATATGCCTGATTTATGCGACTCCCGCGCAAATGATTATTTTCATTAACGGTTTGCAGTGGGCTGGTTATAAAAAACTCGAGTGGTCGTGTGTCGGCGAATCTGCCTGTGCCGATTCCTGGGGCCGCGCACTGTCAACGGGAGAACCCAGCCTGTCGCTACCCTGTTTTGCCGAACGCCGCTACGGTGGTGTGATGGAGGATGAATTATTAATGGTTATTCCCCCATCCTATCTGCCAAAAGTAATTCAAGGTCTGGAAGCTTTATCGAGCAATGGGCTGCGCTACCCAATACCGCAATATGGTGTGAATAATGATGTACGTGCGGGCATGGGTGTTAGCTACGAGGATAAACCCGCGTAATTGGCTTATTGCTCGTAGCTACCATTTTGTAATGGCTTGAGTTTAAGTAATAAAGGCACGCTCTTTTTACGGTGTATGCTTTTATTGCGAACGGGGTCTATTGTTCAGCCCGATACTCGGTCATCCGGCGGGCATTGTTCTATTCGGTTTGGCGGTTTGTAAAATCTGCGACCAGTTGTTTTCTAGCCTCGAGCATATTCTCAAGAGCCGGCAATACTTCTGGCCAATTGCGGGTCTTTAACCCACAGTCGGGGTTTATCCACAGCCGCTCGGCGGGGATGCGCTGCTCGGCTTTTTTCATCAGCGCGACAATGGCCTCCACCGTGGGGATATTCGGTGAGTGGATGTCGTAAACACCGGGGCCAATTTGGTTGGGGTAGTGGAACTCGTCAAAGACATCCAGCAAGCTCATATCGGAACGTGAGGTCTCGATGGTAATGACATCGGCATCCATCTCGGTGATGGCGGCGATAATGTCGTTAAAGTCGGAGTAGCACATGTGGGTGTGAATCTGTGTGGCATCGCTGACGCCATTGGCGGTAATGCGAAAGGCGCGTATTGCCCAGTCGAGATAGTCCTGCCACTGCGTTTTGCGTAGGGGTAGGCCCTCGCGGAGAGCGGCCTCGTCAATTTGAATAATATCGATGCCGGCATTTTCCAGGTCGAGTACCTCCTCACGTATCGCCAGGGCCAGTTGCAGACAGGTTTCGGAGCGGCTTTGGTCATCGCGTACAAAGGACCAGTTTAATATAGTGACCGGGCCGGTGAGCATGCCCTTCATGGGTTTTGCGGTCAGTGATTGAGCGTAGCGTGCCCATGCCACGGTCATGGCTTTGGGGCGCGATATATCACCGTAGATAATCGGCGGTTTTACACAGCGTGAGCCGTAGGATTGTACCCAGCCGAATTGACTGGAGGTATAGCCCTCGAGTTGTTCGCCAAAGTATTCAACCATGTCGTTGCGTTCGGGCTCACCGTGCACTAAAACGTCGAGCCCGAGAGCTTCCTGCTCGCGCACACAGTGGGCGACCTCCTCTTCCATGGCCCGCTGATATTTTTGGGCAGACAATTTCCCCAGGCGGAAGTCTCGCCGGCTCTGACGAATTTCTGCCGTTTGTGGAAAGGAGCCAATCGTGGTGCTGGGGTAGAGGGGTAGTTGTAGTTTTTCCCTCTGTTCCACTGCGCGCAGGGGATAGGGAGACTGGCGCTTGGCCATGGAGTCGTTAATCCGACTCAAGGCATTTTGTACCTCGGGTTTATGCACCCGTGGTGAGTTTCGACGACTATCAATGAGAGCACGGTTGGCCGCGAGGGCCTCGGCAACGCAGTCTCTGCCGCTATTCAGTGCCAGGGCAAGAGTGCTCAGTTCATCGAGTTTTTGCACCGCAAAGCAGAGCCAGGGCTTCACATTACTATCCAGATTTTCCTCGCTATCGAGGTCGACCGGTACATGCAGTAGAGAGCAGGATGGAGCTAGCCACAAGCGCGCGCCGAGGAGCTGGTGAAGGGGCTCGAGCCAGTCAAGGGTGGCATTAAGGTCGTTGATCCAGATATTGCGGCCATTAATAACGCCCAGTGAAAGAACTTTGTCTGCACTTAATAGTGCTACGGCTTCAGCGATTTCATCTTTGGCGTTGATGGCATCGAGGTGGATGCCATCAACAGGCAATGCACAGGTCAGTCTTAAATTGTCTTGTAGCTGGCCAAAGTAAGTGCTTACTAAAATTTTGAATGAGCGACCTTGTAATCCCTCGTAGGCCTCAATAGCTGCAGCCTGCCACTCGGCTTCGAGTTCGGTAACCAGGGCTGGCTCATCCATTTGCAACCACTCAATGCCGGTTTTGTCGAGTTCGGCAAAGAGGGTTTGATAGGCTGCGATTAAAGCTTCAAGCAAATCGAGTTTATGACCACCATCTTTGCTTTTGCCCAGGCTTAGGTACGTTAGCGGGCCAATAATGACCGGCTTAATCTTTAAGTCCTGGGCATGGGCTTCTTCTATTTGTTCAATAAGTGCGCGGGCATTGACGGTAAAGTGAGTGCCTACTTCAAACTCTGGCACGATGTAGTGGTAGTTGGTATCAAACCACTTGGTCATTTCCCCGGCACTGACACAGCAGTTGGCGCGCTCGTTGGCCGAACGGCCCCGGGCGACCCGGAAGTAGTTGTCCAGTATTGAACCGGGCAGGTCTCGCACGCGGGAGGGGATATGACCGAGTAAGAAGCTGGTATCTAGCACCTGGTCGTAGAGGGAAAAATCACCGACGGGGATATAGTCGAGGCGACCTTGTTGCTGCCAATGGATCTTGCGCAGCGCTGCAGCGCTGTCTAATAATTCTCTTTGGTCGGACTTACCCTGCCAGTAGTTTTCAAGGGCAAATTTTAATTCGCGTTTTTTGCCAATGCGGGGGAAGCCGAGATTGTGTGTCGTTACCATGACCTTATGTGCTCCGATTTATTATGAAGCGGCGCATTGTAGGGATGGTGATAGGTGAGTAATAATGATGATTTGTCGCCAAACGATGAGATATTTTCATAGATGATCGAGCATAGCCACCTAAAGATTATTGCCGCCCTGAGGAAAAATGGCACATTGACCGAGGCCGCGAATACGCTATGCCTGAGTCAGTCGGCCCTGTCCCACCAAATTCGCAGCCTCGAAAAAAAGCTCGGTGTCGGCTTGTGGGAGAGGGACGGGCGCTACCTGCGGCTCACTCATGCCGGTCAGCTGCTCCACCAGGTTGCCGAGCAAGTGCTACCGGTACTTGCCCAGGCGCAGCAGAGTTTGAAAGCACAGGGCGAGGGTCGCCAGGGCATATTACGCATCGGTGTGGAGTGTTACCCCTGCTACGAGTGGTTGACCGGGGTTACTGGTGAATTCATGCGTCAAATGCCAGAGGTGGATGTCGACATCGTCAGCAAATTCCAGTTCTCCGGGCTCGAGGGTTTGCTCAACCACCACATTGATATTCTCATCACCCCCGACCTGATCAAGCAGCAGGGCAGTTATTACGAAGTACTGGCCGATTACGAACTGGTCCTGGTGTTGGCGGCGGATCATCCGCTGGCGCAGTGTCGGCAAATTAATCCCGCGCAACTGGCCGCGCAAACACTGCTAACCTTTCCCGTACCGGTGCAGCGCCTGGATGTTTTTAATCACTTTCTAGGTCCCGCCAAGCTCAAACCCAGTCACCATAAGGCGGTTGAATCTCTGGAGTTAATGCTGCAAATGACGGAGTTACAGCGCGGTGTGTGTGTGCTGCCGAAGTGGTTGGCGGAGGCCAAATGTGCAAAACAGCAGCTGGTTACCCTGCAACTGGGTGCTGGCGGCATGCAGCGCAAACTCTACATTGCAATGCGTGAACAAGACCGTGGTATAGGCTATATAAGGCACTTTATTGAGGTGGGTAGAGCAAGGGCGGGCCAGTCTTTTAAGGCTTGAGGACATGGGCAGGGAGCTTGATAACAGCCTATGTCCCGGGTCTAGATCGCCTCGCAGAGTCTAAGGCTTGCGGTGAGGCTGGACGCTAGCTTTGAGAATGGCTAGATAAGGCTGCAAAGTGGCTGTGAAACCTGCAGGCAGAGTGTATGTTGACTATGCTTGCTATCATTAGTTATGGCGCAAAGCTGTTGAATCATACAATTAAGGACGATGGGCTGCCAGGAAAGTAGCTGCTCAATAGGCAAGGATAAAGGGATGTTATGCATATTCTAATTGTCGATGATGTGGCCGAGAACATTCAGGTCGCGATGAATATCCTCACGGAAGGTGAGCACACCTTTTCCTTTGCAACACAGGGTGAAGAGGCACTGACCATCATCGAGCGGGAGGCAAGGCAGCTTGATCTGGTATTGCTAGATATCATGATGCCGGGTGTCGATGGCTATAGCGTCTGCCAAAGGGTGAAAGAAAATCCCGAAACGGCTCCCATTCCCATTATTTTCCTGAGTGCAAAAACCGACGTTGATGCCCTCGGTAAATGTTTTTCACTCGGTGCTGTCGACTATATAACAAAGCCCTTTCATGCCGAGGAGCTGTTGGCACGGGTCAACACTCATACCGAGCTTTATCGAGCTAAAAAATTGCTCCAGCAAAGCAATATAGAGCTGAACACAAAGCTCAAGTTTGAGCACCGGCGTTTAAACACCGAGCTTGAGGACAATCAAAAAGAAATGATCGCCATGTTGGCTGGTTTGATGGAGTCAACGTCCGATGAAACGGGTCAGCATATTTTGCGAGTGTCAGAAATCTCGGCGCTGCTCGCCCACTATCACCCCGCTCTCAGCGTCGATGATGTCGAAGTGGTACGTCACGCCGCACCAATGCATGACATCGGAAAAATGATGGTGCCCCACGAGATACTGCACAAGCCAGGGCGCTATACGGAGGGAGAGTTTAAGCAAATGCAGGAGCACCCTGACCATGCTTATAAGTTGTTAGCTTGTTCCGACCGAAAATTGATCAGGGCCGCTGCGATCATCGCTCACGAACATCATGAAAAATGGAATGGCAAGGGTTACCCCCAAGGCCTGCTAGGTGATGAGATACATATCTATGGCAGAATCGTGGCCCTGGCCGATGTCTTCGATGCCCTGAGTCATGCCAGAAGTTATAAGGATGCCTGGAGCACTGAAAAGGTGGTCGCCTATATAGAAGACCACAATGGCACTCAGTTTGATCCAGCGTTAGTGGCTATCTTTATGGAACACCTTGATGAGTTTTACGCCATTACACATATTTAGTACTTCTATTATGAAATCTAAATTAAGGATCAAGTGCTTTGGTTTACCCCAGGTGTTTAATTTTTCTTATGGGTGTATTGCGTACTACCTATTGCTCTTATTGTTTTGCCAGCCCCTATGGGCCCTTGCCACAGTCAATCTCACTAGCGCCGAACAACGCTGGATAGAACAGAACCCTGTTGTCTATGTGGGAGGGAGCCCGGACTGGACGCCCTTTGACTTTGCGGATGACAATGGTGGGCACAGAGGACTTGTCCATGATTATCTGCAGTTGGTGGCAGAAAAGACAGGTCTTACCCTAAAGATAAGTGTCGCCCCGTGGTTTGAAAGCCTGGAGAAAATACAGTCAAATAAAATTGACCTGTTAGGGGCCGTGCATTACACCGAAGATCGTCAGCGATATTTGAATTTCTCAAAACCGTACTTTGAAGTTCTAGATTTTTTCTTTATTCGAGATGATGTTAAGGCACAAACATACGATGATTTAAGGGGTAAGCGTGTCGCTCTTCCAAAAGCTTATGCGCATATTGAATTCCTGGCGGAGCACTTCCCGGAAATTGAGGTGGTTCTGGTCGATACATTTGGCGATGCCATAGATGCCGTGTTGGAGCATCGCGCTGAGTTACTTTATGACACCTATGGCTCACTCATTTACACCATCGAAAAAAAGGGAATTAATACCATTATTCCCTTTAAGTCGACAAGTCATTTGGGTGATAAATTCATTCATGTTGCGACTCGAAAAGAATTGCCAGAGCTTGCCACTATCGTGCAAAAGGGCCTAGATGCAATTACGGAAGAAGAAAAGAGAGATGTAAGTAAACGCTGGCTGGGTAGTCGGTCTTTAGGGATCGTCATTGATAAGTCCTTTGATCTTTCTTCGGAAGAGCGAGAATGGTTATTGGGGAACCCCGTCGTGCGTTTTGCGGGGGATCCCAATTGGTTGCCCTACGAGGCCTTCAATGAACAGGGGGAATATATTGGTATTGTTGCCGATTACCTGGCGCTTATAGAAAATAAGCTTGGTATTAGTCTTGAAATTATACCGACAGCATCGTGGCGTGAGTCAGTTGAAAAATTAAAACGTGGTGAGATCGATGTCTTGTCGGAAACCAGCGATTCAGATCTGAAATCGCATTTGAAGTTTACCCGTGACTATGTGTCCAGCCCTCTTGTGATTGTAATGAATCAGCGTGCCAGCTATGTTGAAGGTATAGATAATTTAAAGAATAAAAAAATCGCTCTTATCTGGGATTATGGCTATGTGCCGAAGATAGTGAATACCTATCCTGATATTGATTTTGAGAGGGTAGACTCAATACAGGAGGGCCTGTCTGCAGTATCGACATCGAAGGTTGACGCTCTGGTCGCCACGCTAGCCCAGGCTAGTTACCACATTTCAGACCTGGGTATGAATAATATTCGTATTGTTGGGCAGACAGAGTTCGAAACCCAGTTGGCTTTCGGAGTGAGAGAGGAATTCTTGCCGCTTTTAGACTTGTTTGACCGTGCCTTGCTGAGTATTACCCCCGACGAAAAACAAAAAATAATGAATAAGTGGGGTGAGCATAAATATACTGAAAAACATGATTATAGCCTCCTTGTACAAGTTGCCGTTGTTCTCTTGCTGATCATTTTATTTACGCTCTATTGGAATCGTAAGCTAGCAAGAGAGGTAGCTCTGCGCAAGGTGGCTGAAGAGCAGACAAGAATATTGATTGATAAAATACCCTTGCAAATTGTTGTGACATCATACGAAGGGCATATATTGTCCGCCAATCCACAGGCCTTGAGTGACCATCAGGTCGGCGATAAAGAAATGGGTCGCTATAATATTTTGGACTTTTATGTCAATAAAAGTGATAGAAAATCTGTGCTCAATGAAATGATTAAAAGGGGGGCCGTTGATCAGAAAATTGTTCCTATGTATGGGCGTGATAGAGACATTCGACAGATGATGTTGTCAATTACTCCCATTGTCTATCTCAATACCCCCGCTTTACTATCCCTGGCGGTTGATCTGACGGACCGCCTGGAATTTGAAGATGCCTTAAGTAGGGCAAAAGAATATGCGGAAGCCGCTAGCCGAGCAAAATCTGAATTCCTGGCAAATATGAGTCATGAAATTCGTACACCAATGAATGCGGTATTGGGATTTACCGGTTTGCTAATGGAACAGGTTGACGATCCCAAGCTGAAGTCATTTGTAAAAACTATTCAAACGGCAGGTAATAACCTCTTGGTTTTAATTAATGATATTTTGGATTTGTCAAAGATTGAGGCTGGAAAGTTAACGATTGAAAAAACACCGTGTAACCCTGCCGATCAGCTTTGGGAATTGAGTGATATATTTAGTCTAAAGGCTGACGATAAAAATATTGAATTGGTGTTTGAACTCGATTCCAGCTTGCCAAAATGCTTACACCTGGACGCGGTGCGTTTGCGTCAAGTGCTTTTTAACCTACTTGGAAACGCGATAAAATTTACAGAGCGGGGTGTGATACGGGTTCATTTGTGGGCTGATAATGCAGATGAAGTGCGAAGTCAGGTCGACTTGTCGATTAGTGTTGAAGATAGCGGCATTGGTATCTCCAGGGAGCAGCAAGAGCTGATCTTTCAGCAATTTACTCAATCCAGTGGTCAGGATGGTCGAAAGTATGGCGGCACAGGCCTGGGCTTATCCATCACGAAGCGTTTGGTTGAGATGATGGGAGGTACCCTCATCTTAAGTAGTGAGCTGGGTAAGGGCTCCGTATTCACCGTTAAATTGCCGGGGGTCGATATCGCATCCATGCTAGTAGATCCCGCTCTGGGGGTTAATAGTAATGGCGTCGGTGAAGTGACCGATTTCTTACCAGCGAAGATCTTGATTGTCGATGACGTGGCTGATAATAGAGCGCTGTTAAAGGCGAATTTTGCGGATACAGCCCTTGTGCTTTACAGCGCTACCAACGGTCTCGAGGCGCTCAATCTAGTGACCGAACAAAGCTTTGATCTTATTTTAATGGATATACACATGCCTGTTATGGCTGGCTATGAGGCCGCCGCAAAAATTAAAAAAATTGCCGATGTTCCCATCGTGGCGCTAACCGCATCGGTGATGGCTGATGAGTTTGCGCCAATAAACAAGGTTAATTTTGATGGCTATTTAAGAAAACCCGTTTCCAAATCCGAGTTATTTCTTGAGCTAACCAGGTTCTTGCCCTTTGAAACGCCGCTTTTGGCTGAGGATTTGGAAAGTGAATACACGGAAGTCCTGGCGGATGAGACGGCAGTTATACCCTTTGTTGTTGAGCATCTCGAGGACTTGTCCGATCACTACGATACAATTTCAGTGGGTAATAACCTGACAGAAATTGCGTCCTTTGCCGATGCTCTCATAGAAATAAGTGAGCGCTATCCCTTCGAGCATTTGAATAACTATGCGCAACAATTGCTGGAGCAAATAGCCGTTTTTGACATTCCCGCCATCAAACGCTCCATTAATACCTATCCGCAATTGATTTGTACGATTGAAAAAATGGCCGCGAATAATCTCTAGGCGAAGATATTAACCTCCGCCTTTTTGAAGAGCCTGTTGCTAGCAATGCCCCGGTGAGAAATGGTTAAACAATCACCGGGGTATATTTGTCTGCAAGCTGTAAGTTAACTGGATAGCCGGCTACTAAGGCGATTGATAAGCTTTACAGTAGCGCTTAAACCCGGGACTAGCCCTCCAGAGCAAAACCGGCAGTCAAACCACCATCGGCAATAAATTCGGATCCGGTGGAGTAGGAGCTATCGTCGGAGGCCAGATAAACGGCCAGTGTCGCCATTTCTTCGGGCTGGCCAATGCGGCCGATTGGGGCTTTGGAAAATAGCGCATCGGCACTTTCGCCGGTGAGTCCTGCGTCAGTGAGCATGCGGGTCATAATGCCACCCGGGTGAATGGAATTGACGCGGATGCCGTCGGGGCCAAGTTCCATAGCGGCGACTTTAGTCATACCGCGTACGGCAAACTTACTGGCGCAGTAAGCGACACCGCCGACAGCGCCACCGAGACCTGCGATAGATGAGATGTTGATAATCGAGCCACCGCCCGCGTCTTTCATGGCGCCGGCAACACTCTTCATGCCGAGGAAAACACCGACCTGATTGATATTAATGGTCTTCATGTACTTCTCGACGCTCATTTCTTTAAGCATGCCGAGATCACCAATGCCAGCGTTGTTAACTAGCACATCGAGTTTGCCGAACTTGGCGACGGTGGCGGCAACAGCCGCTTGCCAGTCGCTTTCGCTAGTAACGTCGAGATGCACATAGGCAGCGGCATCGCCGATGTCGGCGGCGGTTTGTTCGCCTTCTGCATCCAGTACATCGCAGAGCATGACCTTGGCACCGCGCTCGACAAAAATACGGGCTTCGGCAGCGCCTTGACCACGGGCGGCACCGCTGATGAGTGCAACTTTCCCTTCGAGATTTTTCATGATTTGACTCCAGTTATAGTTATTAATGGCTTGTCTGTAAGTTTAGCCATGGCAGTGTAGCGCCAATTTTTGGGTTTTCACGAACTATTCGCGACCGAATCGGCGGTGGCTAGGGAGGCGTAATACGGGGTCTGTTTGGCCGCTTGCATGGAAGCGCCGGTTAAAGAGGTTTATCATTCCGGGCTGTGTTGTTATTTACTCATTATAAATACGGTGAATGTGTTTTATGGACTCCTGGCTGCCCTATATTCTTCCCCCCCTCATTGGTGCATTGATTGGTGCGGTGACCAACGACGTGGCGATTCGCATGTTGTTTCGACCCTATGCACCTATTTATTTCGGTAAGTGGCAATTGCCTTTTACCCCGGGTCTGATTCCCCGCGAGCGCCACCATATCGCCGAGTCCATCGCCGACACCTTTGTCGCGCATGTCTTTGGTAATAACGATGTCGCGGAATTATTTCTTACTGAGAAAGTCAAAACAGACCTTAAAACCAAGGTCGATGAATTGATTGGTAAGCTCGGCGGCATGCTCAATATTACCGAACCGATGCTGGGTATGGCGCGCAGTATGGCGGGGAATTATCTGCTTAGCGAAATTGCCAAGGTCGCCGAGCAAAGCGGTGAGGATAGCGAGCAAATTAAATTGCGTATTCAGGCGAAAATCGACAATCTCGATGTCGCCACGCTCGAAGAGCTGGTGATGGGCTTCTCACGTAAGCAGTTTCGTCACATTACCTGGTTTGGTGCCGTACTCGGCGCCATGATTGGGGTGGTGCAGGTGATTCTGTTTCAAGTATTACCCATGGGCTAATACTTGAGGCTAACTAATTAAGCCGCCTGCAGCCCGGCCCGCGAATGACGCTGCGCCCACCCGTTTCGGGGCTGACCTGTAGCTGTGTGCCAATGCGCTCCTTCAGGCTAGCGACATGGGAGATGACGCCGATCAATTTACCGCTTTGCTGCAGACTTGAGAGCGCTTCAAGGGCCGTGTCCAGGGCCTCTTCATCGAGGGTGCCGAAGCCCTCATCTAAAAATAGCGAGTCGACGCGAACATTTTTACTGGCCATTTGCGACAGGCCCAGTGCCAGGGCGAGACTGACGATGAAGCTTTCCCCGCCGGATAAATTCTTGGTGGAACGTATTTCCCCAGCCTGGTAATTATCGACCACATTGAGTTCCAAGGGCTGCCCCTTATCCCTGATTAACAAATAGCGATCGCTCATTTTTTGCAGCTGGCGGTTGGCGTGGCCGACCAATAATTCAAAGGTTAAACCCTGGGCAAAGTTGCGATATTTCTTGCCATCGGCCGAACCAATTAACAAGTGGAGATTATCCCAGCGCTCACATTCTATTCTTTGTGCATCGATGGCAGAGCTCCGCTCTTGCTGCCTAGCCCGCAGTTGCTGGTTGTCGTCGAGTTGTTGCCGGCAGGCGCCAAGCTCCTGTTGTACCTGCTTGAGTTGCTCGACAGTCTGCTCGAAGTCTTGTTTAAGGGCTCCAATGGTTCGTTCGCTGATGTGTTTGTTGCGCTCCGTCTTTAAGCGCTCATCCCGATCCTGGTACCTGGCATTGAGACCGCTTTTCTCAGCACTCAATTGCTCCGCCTCTCGTGTCAATGTGCCCCGCAATTCAGCGCTAATACTGGCTGCCTGGTAGTCACTTTCGCTGACAAATGAGCACTCGCTAAGGTCTTGTTTGAAGCCCTCTTCGGCAAGCCTTAGCTGATGTGATCTATTTTGTAGGCTATTTTCTATGGCCTCGATTTGGCTCTTGAGTGTTGTCGCATCCTCGGAGCTTGTGTGCAAATACTGATTGGCCTTATCGGCTTGTTTTTCGCTGCTGGCTACGGCTTCGGCTAGTAGGGACTCCTCAAACAAGGGGTCTTTATCTGCAAACAGTGTTGTGCGCTCAAGTTTTAGTGCTTGTAGCTTGTTTAATAAGGCGTTGTGACTGATGCGCTGTTTTGCCAGATCGCCACTTTTCTCACTAAGCTGTTGGCTTTGGTGTTGAATTCTCAGCGTGAGCTTGCCGATGCCCTGGTCGAGGCCGGCTTTTTCAAGTTGTTTGGTACGCCATTGCTCACGGCGGGTAATAAGGGTTGCCTCGGCAGCGGCAAAGCCATCCTCGGCTAGGGTGGTGATGCCATAAGGGGCTAAGGTGGCCAGAATGTCTAGCTGTTCGTTTTCTAATTGCCCAGTGAGCTGAGCCTGTTCTTTGTATAGGCGGGCGCATGTTTGCTCGGCAGCGTCCTTTCGATGGCCTGCTGTGATATGTTGCTGAGCCAATTGGTTGGCCGTCTTTTTAGCCCTTTCCAGAGAATCGCGCAAGGTGGCCAGGGCTTGGTCTTGCTGGTCGATGCTGTGGAGACGCTGGTTTGTCCCTGCCAGTAATTCCCGGTTGTCTTGTTCGAACTGGGGTAAAGACGCGGCGAATTCATCACTCTCGGCCAGTGTAAAACCACTGTTGGACAACTGTTGCCTGCTTTGTTGAAGCTGGCCTTGTTGATGGTTTACTTGCTGCGCTATCGTCTCCTGCTGTTGGCTGATCTGTTCAAGCTCCTTGTTGTTTTCAGCAGCGCGAAGCTGGTAAGTGAGGAGCTCTTGGTTGACTGTACTCAGCTCGGCCCTTACCTCCCCGAGTCTGGTAGTACTGCCGTGGGCCTGAGGTACATTACCTGCCGCGTAGGGGTGGTCATTGGCGCCGCAGAGAGGGCAGGGCTCGCCATCTTCAAGTTGCTGGCGGGCCTGCTCAAAACTTTGGATTTTATTGAGTAGTGAAACCTGGGTTTCGAGTAAGGTTAATTCTCGCCCAAGGCCGGTCTGCTTTTCTGTGTGTACCAACAGTTTTTGCTTGTTAGCGGCAATGTTGGTACACAGCTCTTGATGCTGGGTGTCGAGCTTGGTCCCTAAGCCCTGTGACTGGGCGAGGGCCGTATGTTGTAGCCCCAGACTTTCTAGCAAGCGTTGATTCTCCACCAGCTCTGCCTGTGATTTTCGCCAGTGGCTGAGTTCCTGTCCATCTAAGGTTTGTAAGCGTTCGCTTTCCAGCAAGCTGAGTCGGTCAATGAGCTGCTGAAGATCCCGCTCTTGCTCGACGAGTTGACTAGACTGCTGCTGCCATGTCGCGAGAGTGTTACGGCGCTCGGCTTTGGCACAGTCGTGTTCTGCCATTTTTTCACGGCAACTGAGTGTTAAGACACGCAATGCCGCAAAGCGATTTTGCAAGCCGCTGAGTCGATCGAGGAGTGTTTCATCGGCCCGGCTGTTAGCGATCCGAGCTAACAGTTTACCTAGTTCGGCTTCGCTCCCTGCTAGGTCTGTGCGGCTTGTTTGCTGCTGTTCTTGTAGGTGATCAAGACCTTGCTTGAGTTCTTTTAGTGCGGTGGCGGCATTGGTAAGCGGTGCCTGCTGTTCCTGGGACTTCAGGTCCAAGGCCTGGGCCAGGCGAATGTTGGGCAGGGCTAGGCTTTGAGCCTTGCGGCTTTCTGTAAGCGAGTACTTACTTTCCTGTAACTTGTTTTGTGCTTGGCTGAGCGCGAGTTTTTTTGCCGGCAATTTAGCGTGATATTGCTGTTTGTTTATTTGCTCGGCGCGTTGCGCCTGACGCAATGAACAGAGACTGGCGTAATGGGGGGCCAGTTGCAGTGCGCGCTCGGCGGCCTGAAGTTTTACTGCCTTGTCTTGAAAGGCAGTGTGGCGAGTGTGCAAGGCCTGCTGTTGTTGCTCGAGTACTTGCAGTTCACCTTGTAGACCGCCGATAGTTTCTAGCCAGGTGATTGCCTGGTTATATTGTTCGCCCTGGTTGTTCAATACGCCTGCTTGTTGTTTTTGCTGTGCCAGCTTAGTGTTAAGTTCAGCCTCGTCCTCTGTGCTCAACAGGGCCATGCCTGCCAGCTCGGCTGTCAGGGTATTGAGTGTGTTATTTTCGCTGCCGCGCAGCTGATGGACGCGGGTCGATATCTGACTGTAAATGGCACTGCCGGTGATTTGCTCCAGTATCGGGGCGCGCTGGTCGGGGGCGGCCTGCAGGAAGGCGGCAAAACTGCCCTGGGCGAGTAGCATCGACAGGGTGAAGCGCTCGAAATCCATGCCGGTAATATTTTCGATGCGCTGCGCGACATTGCGGATTTTTGCCTCGATAATTTGTCCCGACAGGGCATCGGCAATTTCATGCTTGGGGGCCTGTAGGTCGCCGCTGGCTTTTTTGCGGGCGCGGTGCTGGCTCCAGTGGCAGCGAAATTGTCCGCTAGGTGTGGCAAAGGTGATCTCGGCGAAACATTCACCGCTGTGGCGCGACATAATTTCATTGCTGCCTTTGGTGATCTTGCTGAGCCGTGGCGTGCGTCCATAGAGGGCCAGGCAAATGGCATCGAGAATGGTGGATTTACCGGCACCTGTGGGGCCGGTAATGGCAAAAATTCCGTCGTTGTCAAAGGCCGGGTCGGTGAGATCAATCTGCCATTCACCGAGTAGTGAATTGAGGTTAAGAAAGCGTAGCTGCAGAATTTTCATCGTTTGTCTGTGTTACTCCGCCCGCAAATCATCGTCGTGGAGGGAGCTCAATGTTTGTCGATAGCTGTGCAGTAAATTGGCTTGTTGGCTTTCGGGTATGTCATGGGCGCTGAGACAGCGAGCAAAAACATCATCGACACTGAGATCTTCTAGGCTTTCATCGGAGTGACTACTATTGAGCACCCGGTCGATAAGGCGTGTATTTTGGATG
Organism: Gammaproteobacteria bacterium 54_18_T64; assembly: GCA_002162825.1. Taxonomy (GTDB): domain Bacteria; phylum Pseudomonadota; class Gammaproteobacteria; order Pseudomonadales; family Porticoccaceae; genus Reddybacter. The sequence continues at coordinate 91,284 of MAAU01000096.1, read as the reverse complement.
CGTAAGATAAGCAGTTCACTGCCCTCGACCAGGGTTTCAAGGCGCTCCCGTAAATCACTGACGAGTTCATCGCCGCGATAGATCACTTCAAGCCATACCGGCTGGTCTAGTTCAATCAAGGCGCTTAACTGCTGAGCGATTTCTACCCAGTTGCCGCTAACCTTACTGAGCCGTTGAAAGACCGGTACGGGTAGCAATACTAGCGCGGGTTTTCCAACAGCCCTGTGCGGGAATTGCAGCAGGCAAACACTTTTTTGCTGCCTAGCTTCACCAAAGCCCATGGCCAGGGGCGAGCCGCTGTAGCGCATCAGCTCGGAGCCGCCAATCTGCTGCGGCACATGGAGGTGACCGAGGGCGACATAGTCGATACAGGAAGGAAAAATACTGGCATTCACATGGGCCAGGGAGCCGACGTAAAGCTCGCGCACGCCATCGCCATCAATGGTTTGCCCACCCGCCGTAAACAGGTGGCCCATGGCAATTATCGGAATGTCGAACCCGAGGGCCCGGCGCTGGTCTTGGGCCAGTGCGGCGACCTGGTGGTAGTGGTCCCGAATGCCCTCGAGTAGCTTGTGATCTTTGTCGGCACTGCTCTCGCCTGCTTCCACCAGGCGAATATCCCTATCGCGCAAATAGGGCACGGCGCATACGAGGAGCTCGGGACTGCCTTCGGCATCCTTTAACAGTAATATCTCATCGTCGATATTGTCCGTGGCGGCGCCAATAACGTGTACGTTTAGGCTGCGCAGCAGTGCCTTGGGGGCATCGAGAAAGGTGGGGGAGTCGTGATTGCCGGCAATGACAATAATATGACGGCAGGACGAGGCGGCGACGCGACAGAGAAACTGATAGTAAAGACTTTGTGCGCGATTACTGGGTGTGCCGGTGTCGAAAATATCGCCGGCGACGAGGAGTATATCGACCCGCTCAGCCTCTATCGTTACGGCCAGCCAGTCGAGAAATTGGCTAAACTCTCCATAGCGTTTTTGCCCATAGAGGGAGCGGCCAAGGTGCCAGTCGGAAGTGTGGAGGACTTTCATGGTTGCCGTCGCTTATGCAGTCTATGAGCTTTAACAGGAGGGATATGGTGGCTGTTGTTGTCGCGCTGGCAAGGTTAGCGCAATCTCTGCCCAGAGACAAAGTGGCAATACGTACTACGGTGATTGCGCTAGCCGCCGCGATTACAGCACTGCCAAGCGCGTCCTCTATACTAGGCGTGTAATCACGTATGCTAGGGGTTGTAGTCACCAAGTCGCTATTGCGCAGTCGAGCGGCGCCGTAAATAATAAGGAAGGGTATGTCCGATAGTCTAGAAAAATGGGTGCGTCGCCTCAGCGAGCAGGAAATGCCCGTTTTTAAACACTCCGTCACCGCCATTGGCCATGTTACCCAAAGTGACGAAACCTCGGCCTCCGAGTTGGCACAGGTGGTGTTGCAGGACGCAGCATTGACGGCACGTATTCTCAAATTGGCCAATAGTGCCGTCTATAATCCCGGTGGCCAGCCGGTAAATACCATCAGTCGAGCGGTATTTTTTCTCGGCTTTAGCACGGTGCGCACGCTTAGCTTGTCGCTGGCGGTTATCGATGCCCTGTTAAAATCGAACGCGCAGAAATACGTGCTGGAAATTATGGCCCAGTCCCTCCACGGTGCCGTGCAGGCGCAATCCTTTGCCGAAGAAAATGGCGACGATTCTCCGGAAGAGGTGTTTATCGCCACGCTCTTATACAACCTGGGAGAAATGGCTTTCTGGTGTGTGGCCGGTAAAGAGGGCGATGCAATTATTGCCTTGATGGAAGAGAAAAATGTTAGTGCTGAGCAGGCCCAGCAGGAAGTACTGGGTTTTACCTTTAAAGAATTGACGGTGGGTTTAACCAAAGACTGGCATTTAGGTGACCTGCTGCACAGTGCCCTGAATAAGCCGGGCTTAAAAAACCCACGCATCCAGAACATCGTTCTCGGACAGGAGCTGGCTAAAAATTCTATCCAGGGTTGGGATGATTATCACACCACGTCGACACTGAAGAAGGTGGCGAAACACCTGGATATTGCAGTGGAGGATGTGGAGAAACTCAGCCACGCCAATGCCCATAAGGCCATCGATACGGCGCGCAGTTTCGGTGCCAATAACACCATTAGCTATATTCCCATGCCGGCAGGTGAGGAGGAAGAGGGTGGTTTAGATACTGCTGAGGGCGCTGATTATCTTGAGCCAGACCCGATGTTACAGCTGAACATATTGCGTGATTTATCGGGCATACTCGATGAAAAACCCAGCCTCAGTGTGATTCTCGAAATCGTTTCAGAGGGGATTTATCGGGGTATTGGCATGGATCGGTGCTTGTTCGCCATGCTCACCCCCGATAGGAGTGCGCTGCGAGGAAAGCATGCCCTGGGTGATGCTGCCGATACTTTTTTAAAGACCTTTGTTTTTGATATGAAGGCCAAGCCGACGCTATTTAATATTGTGCTGCAGAAGAATATGGCCATCTGGGTGAAAGATGCGCCCAATAGCAATTACGCCAAGGCCCTACCAGCGGCTGTGATGGGTGTATTGGCCTGCGATGATTTTTTTATTAGCCCGGTACATATTAATCAGCGCAGTATTGGTTTGTTTTATGCGGACAGGAAAGCCAGTGGTCGCGCTCTCGACGGGGCCAGTTATCAGAGCTTCAAACATTTCGTTACCCAGGCCTGTATGGCCATCACTCATGTCAGCACGGGGCGTTAAACGATTGCCTAGAAAATTAGCGTGGCAGCGACAGCGAATGGCCAGCCTTTACCTGCTGGCTTTTCTTTGCCTTGCGCTGGTACCTGCACAGGCCGCTAGCTCAACGGATGAGTCAGGTGAGTTTACGCGACTGCTAGGCTTGCTTGAGCAGCGCCTGCAGTTAATGCAAGACGTGGCCGCCTATAAATACGCTAATCATATCGCCGTTGAAAATAAGCAGCGCGAAAAAGTGGTGTTGGCCAGTGCCATGGCCGATGCCCGACAACAGCAGCTCGCCCCGGCAAGCGTTGAGGCCTTTTTTCGCCTACAAATTGAACTCGCGAAAACCGTACAAAAATCCTGGCTAGAAAGGTGGCGCGCCGAGGGCCGTGTAGCTCAAACTACGGACGGCATGGCGGATCTTAATCATGATATTCGCCCCCAATTAATCGCCCTCGGGGCGCAACTGGTCGCGCAGATCCCACTGGTGCTGTCCGAATTGCAGGTTATTAATCGCTTCGATGAACACTTGCGGGCCATTAACGCGGCGATCACCTCGCCCTTTATTAACAGCACAATGAAGGGCGAGCTTCTGCAGTCTTTATTACAGGTACGCCGGCTAGCGCCACGAGATAACAGCGTACTGGCCAATATTTTAAACAGCGGCGTACTTCGCGTAGGTACCACCGGTGACTATGCGCCCTTTAGTCTGCTCGATAGGCCCAGCGGTCAATACTCGGGCATTGATATTGATTTGGCGGGCCAGCTGGCCGCTAGCCTGGGGGTCGAATTGCAATTGGTCGCCACCTCTTGGCCGAGCCTGATGGCTGACCTCAGAGCCAATAAATACGATGTGGGTATGAGCGGTATTAGTCGCACACTAGCGCGCCAGCGCAGGGCGTTTTTTTCCACAGCCTATTCCACTGGGGGTAAAACGCCCATTGCCCGTTGTGATGCCGTGGCCCACTTAAATAGTTTAAACAAAATTGATCAAGCTGGGGTGCGCGTCATCGTTAACCCCGGCGGCACCAATGAAAAGTTTGTACGTCAGAATATTAAGCATGCCGAAATCATTGTCTACCCCGATAATACTAGTATCTTTGCAGAGCTTATTGCTCGACATGCCGATGTCATGATTACCGATGCCATTGAAGTCGAACTACAGCATCATCTGCACCCAGAGCTTTGTGCCACCATGCCCGATGAACTTTTTAGTCACGTGGAAAAGGCATATTTGATGGCTCAGGATATTGCTCTAAAAGAATATGTCGATGCCTGGTTGCGAGAGCTGGAGCGGTCGGGAGCACTGAAGGCTGCCTTTTCTTCTTACCTCGAGTAGTGAGCCCATCAATTGATTAAAATAATTCAACAACCATGGAGAGATGACAGTGCAACAACTCAGTTCCTATCGTTGTTTTGGTGGACAGCAACAGCGCTACAGCCATAACTCCTCGAGTTTAAATTGCACCATGACTTTCTCGGTGTTTCTGCCGCCCCAGGCCGAACACAAAAAACTGCCGGTGCTGTACTGGTTGTCGGGCCTGACCTGCAGCGATGAAAACTTTGTGATTAAAGCCGGGGCCCAGCGCTATGCCAGTGAATTGGGGCTTATTCTCGTGATGCCCGATACCAGCCCGCGGGGCGAGGGTGTGCCCGACGATGTTGACGGCGCCTACGATTTTGGTCTCGGCGCCGGCTTTTACCTCAACGCCACTCAGCAACCCTGGGCCGAGCACTACCGCATGTACGACTACATTGTCGACGAGCTGCCCGCTCTGTTGGCGGCCAACTTTGCCATTGATCCGAACCGGGCGAGTATTGCCGGTCACTCCATGGGTGGTCACGGCGCACTGACCTTGGGCCTGCGTAACCCCCACCAATATGCCTCTCTGTCGGCCTTTGCGCCGATTTGTTCGGCCATAAAATCGCCCTGGGGGCAAAAGGCCTTGAGCCAATACCTGGGCAGTAATCGGCAAGACTGGTTGCAATATGATGCCCTGCACTTACTTGAGAGTAGTACCCACTGCCCGCCGATATTGATCGACCAGGGTGAGGCCGATGATTTTCTCGTCGAACAATTACAGCCGGAGTTGTTTGAACAAGCCTGTGAGAGACAATTTCGCCAGGGGGAGGCCTACCCCCTTACCCTGCGTCGCCAGCCCGCTTACGACCATAGTTATTTTTTTATTGCCTCCTTCATCGGCGAGCATATCGCCTTCCATGCCCGTCACTTAGCGCTATGAATTAAGCAATTTCTAATTAAAATTGGGTGAAGCAAACCTGGATGTTTAATTTGAGGCGTGGAATGTCAGCTCATGACTTGAGCCCAAAGTCTTACCGTTTGTGGGGTGTTGAGCGGGTGGCAAGTTATCAGCGAACATTGAAAATAACTTCAGCCTATTTTTATAGCGATGAATGTTTAATATCTGTCCATTCAATACCAGCCGTGCGACATCGGCTCAGGGTTTCATACAGGGCCTGGCGAACTGTCATGTTGTTGGGCTCTTTACAGTGGGCCATGCCACGGTAGTCGATGGTCTTGTTGCACGCATGGGATGTATCACCTCGCTCGTATAGGACTTTTTCGTGGTAGTAATTAGACCAGCTCATTAGGCTTGCGGTGCTGTTGACGGTTGGGAATAGCCGGCAGTCGACCAGGGGCTTCAAGTTTGTTTGCGGCAGTTGTTCGTAGCTTTGTTGGGCCAAGGCCTCAAGCTTGGCGATACCTTCGGGCCCAAGTGGTGAGGCAGAGCCGGAGGCCTTGAGCGAGGTCTCAATGGCTGTGTTTATTGCTGGCCCTGCCGAGGTGATCGCTTCTTCTGTCGCAAGGGACCTGGTATTGATGGCCATGTAGAGCCCGGTGGTGGCGGTGATAATGGCGGCAATGCCCGTCAATATTCCGGGTATAGACGACCAAAAGGCCTTAGTCTCTGCAGCCATGAATATGCCTCGCGTAAAAAACTGCTCATTCTAGGTTTATTGGCCAGGGAAAACTGGCCATTGTTGGAGCTTACTTAATTGCTTGTTCCGTAGCGCACTCGTGTGCCCTTCTCGACACTCATGATGATTTCAGCCGGAGAAAGGTTTTTCGGGAAATAACAGCCGGAAATCTTCGCGCCGGCGAAGCTGCAACCCTCTAGGTTCGTTTGGCGGAAGTCGATGCCGCGCAAATCGGCATTGCGGAAATGACCATCGCTAAAATCCAGTTCGGCGGCGTCGAGGTTTCTCAGGTCGAGCCCCTGATAGCGTTGACTGAGCAGTTTGCTGAGGTCGAGATCCTTCTTTTTCAGATTGAAGCCATCGATGCGCTCACCGAGCAATAACTGGTAGGCGGGGTCTTCGCTGACGGTTCGCTTGTTCATGATTTATTCTCCATTTTATCGTTATTGTCTGCTGGATTGTATTGATTATGGCATGCTGGCGATAAATTCCAATCTGCAAATAAATCATAAAAATAATGAGGAAAAAGTGATGAGTGGGGAAATCGAAATTCACGGCACTTGTGCGCCTGCCTTTTCGGCAGTGTCTGAGGCCTTTGCGGCTAATTTTTCCGAGGGTAAGGAGGTCGGTGCGTCTTTTGTGCTGGTACAGGGCGGTGAGGTGGTGGTCGATCTGTGGGCGGGTTTTGCCAATGCTGCGCGCACCCGACCCTGGCAGGCCGACACCTTAATTAATACCTACTCCACCACCAAGGGCATGGCGGCGACGGTGGTTGGCGTGCTGGCAGATGAGGGCTTAATTGACTACGGGGCCAGGGTTGCCGACTACTGGCCGGAGTTCGCGGCTGCGGGTAAGGCGCAGGTGACGGTGGCGCAATTACTCTCCCACCAGGCGGGTATTTGTGGTCCCCGCGAGCGTCTTGAGGTGGCGGAGCTTTATGACTGGGACAGCTTGTGTGCCATCCTTGCGGCGCAGTGGCCCTTTTGGGAGCCGGGTACGGCCAATGGCTATCACGCCATTGTCTTTGGCCATATTGCCGGAGAAGTCGCACGTCGCGCCTATGCAATAAAGCATGGGCAGATGAAAAGCCTGGGCCAGTTGTTTGCCGAAAAAGTTGCCGCGCCCATCGGTGCCGATAGCGATTATTACATCGGTCTGCCCGAGGTGGAAGATCATCGCGTGGCGGAAATGATCCCCGTCGCCAGTGCCGATCAGCTAGGCAGTGGCATGGGTGGTGGTAAGCGCATGAACGACGCGGCGTATTCGGCCATGGCCCACCCGCCCCTTACCGCTCACATCGCCAATGACAGAGCCTGGCGTGCCGCGGAGGTACCGGGTGCCAATGGTCAAGGCAATGCGCGGGGCATCGCCAAGGTGTACGGCGCCCTGGCCAATGGCGGGGAGTTGGGCGGACAGTCCATCATCAGCCAGCGCGGCATTGAGGCAATGACTCAAGAGGAGTGCTTCCGTAAAGATCAGGTGATTGGTGTGCGCATGCGCTGGAGTCGTGGCTTTATCTTAAATAAAGCCGAACTTTACGGTACTAATCCCGATGCCTTCGGCCACAGTGGCTGGGGTGGTTCCTTTGGCTTTGCCGATAGCAAGGCAAAACTGGGTGTGGGCTACGCCATGAGCCAGATGGATACCAATATATTTGGCGACCCTCGCGGCGTGCGCTTGATTAATGCGGTCTATGACAGTCTGTAGTTCATACGCCCCATGCTGTGTGGATCTAGACGCTAAATACTGCCCTGGGTTAATAGTTGAGTGACAACTCTTTCAATGGCTTGTTCTGGCAGTACATCACTGTTTGATAATGAGCTACATAAATTTGCCCCGGCCAGTGGCTGGGGTGATTTGTCGCTGAATAGTTTTAAGGCTGGCCCGCCAGCGGTAAGGATGTCGTTAATCACCCAGGGGCTGAGCATGCCGGCGTTTTCCTGTACCGGGCATTGCACCACATTGTGCAGGGCGGTGAGGAATTTAGGACCGATAAATTGAGGTGGCATAGGCCCGCTGATTTGCTTGAGTAAGCGTTCGGCATGGGCGCTGTAGAAATCGAGGAAGCTATTGCGCTGCCCAAATTGAGCGTCGAATAATAAAAAAGCGTTATGCACTTTTTTGTAGGCCTTAAATTTAAGTGCTTTGTTTGTGGCGGGCTCTTGCCCGCTGGTTTTGGGCTGCACCCACACTTCCCTGCCGAGGGCGTAGCCCTCGGGGAGTTCGCCGGGCTTGGGTAATTGTAAGTCGTCGGGCGCAAAAATAAGGAAGTCGGCATCGAGCCAGATGATGCGCCGATAGCCGGCTGTTAAATAATGCTGCAGACATTTTAAGCGGGCAAGGTCGGTGGCGATGACTTTTTGTGCCTGGGTTTTCTCTAATACCCAGGCGGGCAAGGTGTCAAAAATTTCATCGTCGATAAAGTGGTAGTCGTAACTTTTTTGTTTTGCCCAGCTTTTGACCGAGTCAATGCAGGGTGCTAACCAGGTGTACGGCAGTGGTTGGCGGTGGGACTGAATGACCAGGGTGTGGACGCGCGAACCGTTTGTTGACGGTTTAAAGGTCAATAACCTTCCCCGGGTTGAGAATATTGTTGGGGTCAAAGGTCTTTTTCAACAGTCGCATGGTGGCGATTTCTTCGGCGCTACGGCTGTAGTGTAAGTAGCGTTTTTTCTCCAGGCCGATGCCGTGCTCTGCCGAAATACTGCCACCCAGTGCTTGCAGAGGTGCGTAGAGTAAGTCTTCAACGCGGTGATAAACTTCGAGGTCTTCGCTCTCGGTACCGACCACGATGTGTAAATTGCTATCGCCGAGGTGGCCGAAAACGGCAATTTTACTGAGCCCGAGTCGGCTCTTTAATTCTGCCTCAATGTGCTTGAGATAAGCCTCCATGGCGCCGATGGGCAGACCAACATCAAAAATAATCACCGGGGCGATGGCGGCGAGGCTGTCGATATTGTCGCGTATCGCCCACAGGGCATCCTGCTCCTTTGCGGATTTTGCCAGCACGGCATCTTGAATCAAGTCTGTATTGAAGGCGCTTTCCAGGGCGGCGAGAAAGACCTCGGCTTCCCCTTCGGCATCGCTGCCAGTTGACTCAATCAGGGCGTAATAGGGGTGGCGCCGTTCCAGTGGCGGCGCGCCGAGGTGGGGGCCCTGAGTGGCGAGTTGATAGTAGTTGTCCCAAATCGCCTCAAAGGCGCTGAGTTTACCGCCGAGGGCACTTTCAATATGGCTGAGCAGGCGCGGTAGCTTGTCGAACTGGCCGGTGGCAACCAGAGCGGTGTTGCGGGCCGGCATCGCCGGGCGCAGGCGTAGCACGGCTCTGGTGACGATGCCGAGGGTACCCTCGGAGCCGATAAATAATTGCTTTAAATCGTAGCCCGCATTGTTTTTTAGCAGGTGATTCATCGACGACAGGATAGTGCCATCGGCCAATACCACTTCCAGGCCAAGTACCTGTTCGCGAGCCATGCCGTAGCGAATCACCTGATTGCCCCCAGCATTGGTGGCGATATTGCCGCCGATGGTGGCAGAGCCGCGGGCGCCGAGATCGAGGGCAAAAAACAGCGCTTCGGTAGCTGCGGCCTCCTGCACTTCTTGTAGATGCACACCGCTTTCTACGGTCATGGTGCGGCCGAGTTTGTCGATGGTCTCGATCTTTTGCATGCGCTCCAGGCTGAGGCATATTTCATCGCCAGCACAACTGGTGCCACCGACCATGCCACTGAGGCCGCCGTGCACCACCACGGCCTGCTGGTGCTGATTGCAGAGGCGAAGAATGGCCGCGACCTGTTCTGTGTTTTCCGGGCGCAAGAGCAGGGGGCTGTCATAGGGGTGGCCGCGCCAGTTGCCGACGGCGGCAATACTTGGCGACTCGACCACGCCACCGGGGCCAAGCAGGGCTTTTAATTGTTCACGTATTTCTTTCATGCTCTGTAGGGTGGGCTTTAGTCAATCTTGTCGGGGTCGATGTCGCGCTTTTCGATGAAGGCACCCATGATTTCCCGTGGAGCTTCGGTCTTTAGCAGGCGGGAGAAAATATTTAGCTCTGCGTAAATGCGCTCACCAATGGGTTCGCCGGGGCGCTTCATCAGCGCTTTGGTGTGGCGTAGGGCGGTGCGAGACTTAGCGGCGAGGCGCTCGGCGGTGCTCATCGCCTGTGTCAGAGCTTCACCGGGGGCGCAAACTTTATTGACCAGACCCATGGCCTCGGCGCTGCTGGCATCGAAAGCTTCGCCCAGCATCAACAGTTCTGCCGCCTTGTGGTAACCGGCCATTTGCACCAGGGTTTGCGATGAGCCGGCCTCGGGCACCAGGGCCAGGTTGATAAAGGGCAGGCTGAATTTGGCGGCGGGGTCGGCGTAAACAAAATCACAGTGGGCGAGTAGGGTGGTGCCCACACCGATGGCCAGTCCGTCGACGGCGGCGACAATGGGTACGGTGGTTTCGGCCAGCGTTAACAGAAAGTCGGCGGTGGCCGAGTCGCTGCCGGTATCGGGCTTGTCGAGGAAGTCATTGAGGTCGTTGCCGGCGGTGAAATCGCCTCCGGCACCGGTGATGACAAGCACCCTTAGCTCCGGGTCGGTATCGGCCTGACGGATCAGCTCACTGATGGCGGCATACATGTCTCGCGTCAGGGCATTTTTCTTCTCCGGCCGGTTTAGGGTAATGGTGCCGATGCCTCGGTTGAGCTTGATTAAGGTCTCGCTGCTTTTGTTCATTTTGGCTGTCCGCTTATTTTCTTATAGTTTAGAGGGCTATTGTCGGGACGGGTAAGAGCTATTGGTCGAGAATTGCCAGGCGCAAATACTTGAACAGCTTGCGGCTCGCCGCTGGACCCTTATTTTGCTCTCGTTCCTTACTAGCCTGGCGAATCAGTTGGCGCAAGTGCTGGCGTTCGAGTTCGGGGTGTTGTTCGAGAATATTGGTTAAGGCCTCGTTGCTACCGTCGATCAGTTCATCGCGGAGTTTTTCCAGGCGCTGAAACTGCAGGCGAAAGGTACGGCTGTTTTCGTCAAATGAGGCCAGCACCTCGGTAATTTTTTCGCGGTCTTCGCTGCGCATCAGCTTGCCGACGTACTGCATTTGTCGTCGCTTGCCCTCGCGGCTTTTTAGGCTGGCAGCCAGCTCCAGAGCTTCGCGCAAGATGGGACTGATCGGGACTTTGGCAAACTGTTTGGCGGGCAGGGCGAGCATTGCCTCACCGGTTTTTTGCAGGGCGGTCATCTCCCGTTTGCGGGAGGATTTGCTGATAAATTCCGGCTCGTCAGCGCTAGGCTCAGCATCAATGTCGGTGCTTTTAGTTTCGATCCGAGCGGGACGTTTGTGGTTTTTTTTTGACATAAAGGGGCTGCAAACAGTTTTGTTAATGAAAGTACTGGGCGCGTTTAAAGATAAACTCCCTATAAGTAAAATAGGGTCGCCAGGCCAAGAAAGGATAGAAAGCCAACCACATCGGTCACGGTGGTCAGCATAACACTACCGGCGAGGGCGGGATCGATACGTATCGATTTTAAAAACACCGGCAATAGAGCACCTGCGAGGGCAGCTGTGAGCAGGTTGATGACCATGGCAGCGGCAATGATCATGCCTATCATCGGCGCCTCAAACCACCAGGCGGCAAAAACACCTATTACCGTTGCCCAGAGCATGGCGTTGAGCGCGCCACTGAGGACTTCTTTATTGACCAGCCAGCGCAGGTTGTTGCGGTTGACCTGGCCCAGGGCCATGCCCCGAATCACTACGGTTAAGGTTTGGCTACCCGCGACGCCGCCCATGCTGGCGACGATAGGCATCAGAATGGCCAGTGCCACCACTTGCTCGATAGTGCCCTGAAACAGGCTGATCACCGCCGAGGCTAGCACGGCGGTAAAGAGGTTAATACCCAGCCATACGGCCCGGCGGGGGGCGGAGCGCAGTACCGAGGAAAAGGTTTCCTCTTCATCACTGAGGCCGGCGAGACCCAACAGGGAGTGCTCGGCATCATCGATAATGACATCGACCACATCATCGATGGTGATGCGACCGAGCAGGTGCCCCTTCTTATCTACTACCGGTGCGGAGACCCAATCGTGGCGTTCAAACAGGTGGGCAACGTGGGAGGCGTCCATGGTCGCGGCGATGCCCTGAATATTGGTGTTCATGATTTCGCGTACATTGGTGCTGGGGCTGGCGGTGAGTAGCTTGCTCAGGCTCAGGGTGCCGAGAAACATGTCGCGGCGATTGACGACAAAAATGCTATCGGTGGTTTCCGGCAGCTCGTCGTGGCGGCGCAAATAGCGCAGTACCGCATCGATGGTCAAATCGGGCCGCACGGTAATGGTGTCGGTGTTCATCAAACCACCGGCACTGTCCTCATCGTAGGTGAGGACGGTTTCAACGCGCTGGCGATCCTGCTGGCCCATGGTTTGCAGTACTTTTGGGATCAGGTGCTCGGGCAGCTGCTGGAGAATATCGGCGACTTCATCGGGGTCGAGGCCGGCCACCAGAGTGGCCATTTGCTCGCTGTTCATACGCCGTAGGAATTCCTGTTGCAGGTCTTCGCTCAGCTCGCCCAGTACCTCACCTTCGACCTCGTCATCGACCAGCTCCCAGAGTAGGCGGCGCACCCGGTTGGGTGCGGATTCGATGTAGTGGGCGATATCCGCCGGCATCATATTGTTAATCATATGACGCATTTGGTGGAGGCTGTTGGGGTCGACGATATCCTCGGACAGCAGTGCCAGCAGAGAGAGCCTGTCGGTGTTGTGATTGGCCTGCATGCGGGGCTGGACTCCTGTTGCGGGAGGACTAAGAGAGCTGGTGGTTAGCTATTTATCGACTAAGGCCTAGTGTACGCAGAGGGGATGGGGATTTATAGGGCAAGCCGCACGCTATGGGCAGGGAAGTGTGAGGTGGTGGTGAAGACGAACGGCGACTACTGGCCCTCGCCAAAATAGTCGGCGAGCAGGTCTTTGACCTGGTTGTGGGCCTTCTTCTCGTCGTCACCGTCAAACTCAAAATTTAGCATCGTGCCCTGACCGGCAGCCAGTAGCATCAGTGACATCACGCTTTTGGCATCGATCAGCTTGCCGTCGTGGCCGGTTTTGATACTACAGGCAAAGCGATTGCAAGTGGTCGCCAGTTTGGCGGCGGCGCGGGCGTGGAGGCCGAGTTGGTTGATAATTTTAAGTTCGTCTTTAATCATGGGGTAGTAAATGCCATGGCGATGCGCGGCCTGTCAAGTTTGACGGGGGTTTTGTGGGTGACAAAGCGGCACCGGCTTAGTTGTCTTGTTCGCGGTGCTGGACGTGGATATTGCCGAATTGGGGGCGGAATTGCTCGGCGAGCTGGTTGCAGATATACACCGAGCGATGCTGGCCGCCGGTACAGCCAATGGCGATGGTTAAATAACTGCGATTAGTGGCGAGAAAGCGTGGGATCCAGCGACTCAGAAAACCGTTGAGGTCGGCGAGCATGGCGGCGACGTCGACCTGGGAGTCGAGGAATTCAATGACCGGTTGGTCGTTGCCGTTGAAGGCGCGCAGCTCGGTTTTCCAGTAGGGATTGGGCAGGCAGCGCACATCGAAGACAAAATCGGCATCGCTGGGCACACCGCGCTTAAAGGCAAAGGACTGAAATACCACGGCCATTGCGTCGCCCTTTTCCGGCGCGATCTGTTTTTTGATCAGGTCGCGCAACTGGTGCAGGGTCATGTTACTGGTGTCGATGTGGCGGCTGGCAATGGCGGCAATGGGGTCGAGTAACTTGCGCTCGAGAGCAATTGCCTGTTTGAGGTCGACCGTCGACGAGCTGAGGGGGTGGCGGCGCCGGGTCTCGCTAAAGCGGCGGATCAGGCTCGGGGTGCGGGCGTCGAGAAATAACACTTCGCAGTGAATACCGGATTCGCGGAGTTTGGCGAGGATGTCGGGCAGTTGTTCTAGCTTGCCGAGCAGATTGCGGGCGTCGATGCCGACGGCAATTTTCGGCGCCTCCTGGGCGCGGTGTTGACGTATTTGCTCCAGTAAGTTGACCAACATACTGGCGGGCAAATTGTCGATGCAGGTAAAGCCGACGTCTTCGAGGACGTGCAGAGCGGTACTTTTACCGGAGCCGGAACGACCGCTGATGACGATCAGGCGGGTGTCGTTGGGCTTGTCGGTGGGCTCCACAGGGGGGTTCATGTTATTGCGCGCCGGTGGCTATTTGGTAGAGCTTGTCGCTATTGGAGCAGCCGCGCAGTTGCTGACGCACGGCGCCGGACTGCAGTAATTCGGCGATGGCGGAGAGCGTTTCCAGGTGTTCGTCATTTTGCTCGTCGGGTACCACCAGGGCGAAAATCAAATCGATGGGTTCGCCATCGATGGCATCGAAATCCACAGGGCTGTCGAGCTTGAGTAGTATGCCGGTGATGCGCGGGCAGCCGCTAAGGCGACAGTGGGGCACGGCGATACCTTCGCCAATGCCTGTACTACCGAGCCGCTCGCGGTTGATGAGCTCCTGGTAGAGGTGGTTGGCATCGATGAAATCGGTGTGCTCGGAGAAAAAATCGGCAATAAACTCCAGCACCCGCTTCTTACTGACACCGGGTGCATTACAGCGGGTTCTGTCGGGGGATAGAACGTCGATAATCTTCATAGCTTGAAATTCACAGGAGATAACTCATAGCAGAAGATTAACGACCCCTGAGCTTTTCTTTGCGTTTGATGAGCTGGCGGTCGAGCTTGTCGGCGAGGCCGTCAATGGCGGCGTAAAGGTCGTCGTTCTCGCAGTGGGCGAAGAGTTCACCGCCGCTGGCATGGATGGTGGCCTCGGCCTTTTGAACCAGTTTGTCGACGGAGAGGATGACCGCGACGCTGGTGATTTTATCGTTGTGGTGTTCGAGCCTGGTGAGTTTATTGGTGACGTAGCCGTGGATGGCTTCGGTGATGTCGAGGTGGTGTCCGCTAATGCTTAGTTGCATGCGCTGCTCCTTGGGGTGAGGGTTGGGATTAGTGACAGCAAATTAGTGACTCTGCTTAAAGCGTTTGCGATCACTGGATGAGGGAATGTTGATGCTTTCCCTGTATTTGGCGACGGTGCGACGGGCCACTTGAATACCTTCGGTCTGTAGCATAACAGCCAGCTTGCTGTCGCTGAATGGTTTGCTGGCGGGCTCGTCGGCGATCATACGTTTGAGCATTGCGCGAATCGCCGTCGAAGAGCACTCCCCGCCCCCCGCCGTGCTAACGTGGCTGGAAAAAAAGTATTTTAGTTCGAAAATGCCCCGTGGCGTGTCGAGATATTTTTGTGTGGTGACTCGAGAAATGGTCGATTCGTGTAATTCGAGTTGCTCGGCGACATCGGCCAGCACCAGGGGTTTCATCGCCTCCGGGCCCTGTTCGAGGAAGTCCTGCTGCATTTCCACGATGCAGCGACTGACGCGCAGCAGGGTGTCATTGCGACTTTCGAGACTGCGTAAAAACCAGCGCGCCTCCTGCAAATTATTGCGCAGGAAGGTATTGTCCTCGCTGTTATTGGCGCGTTTCACCAGCCCGGCGTACTCCTGGTTGATACACAGTCGCGGCGCGATATCACCGTTCAGGGTCACCAGCCAGTGGCCGTGGATTTTTTGCACGCTGGCATCGGGTACCACGTAGTCGGCATCGCCGCTGGCGATGCACTCGCCGGGGCGCGGGGAGAGGCTTTGAATAAGCTGGATGGCCGATTCTAGGTCGGCGTGTGTGAGCCCGGTTTTACGACTCAATAAAGCGTAATTGCGCTCGGCGACGAGGTCGAGGAATTTGGCGCTGAGCAGTTTGGCCTCATCTAAATAGGGGGTTTCTGGGTTCAGCTGATTGAGCTGAATTAACAGGCATTCACTGAGATCGCTGGCTGCGACCCCGGGGGGGTCGAACTGCTGAATGCGATGCAGTACGGCGAGAACCTCTGCAAACTCCAGGGCCTCGTCATTGTCTTCTGTCGGCTCGGCATCACTATTGAGTATCTCTGCCGAATTGCTATTACAGGCCTTAAAGGCGTTTTCCAGATTGGCTCTGTTATCGGCTGCGCCATTGCCGCCGCTGGCTTTGGGGGCGCTATCGGCTTGGGCTTGTATCAGGGTTTGCAGCAGGGATTGCCAGAGCTCTTCAATGCTGGTTTCGAGAAAGCCATTGTCATCAATATTGTCGATCAGAGTGGTGGCGATCAGGCGGTCGAGGTCGGACATCGGGGTCAGGTTGAGCTGCCAGAGCAGGTGATCCTGTAGGGACTCGGTGACGCTGTGGTAGCTCTCGAAATCTCGGTTGTCACTGCTGGGGGCAGCGGCGCTGGCACTTGGCGCCGCCGGGTATATATCATCCCACTGCGCATCGACCGGCAGTTCGTTGGGGATTTCCTTGCTCCATTCGTCGGGGGTGTCGCCGTTGTCGGCGACCTCGTTGGCGAGTTGTTCGTTGGAGACTTCCTCGGGCTCGGGTTCGATTTCTTCGGCTAGTTCGAGCAGGGGGTTGGAATAGAGGGTCTGCTGAATTTCTAGATGCAGGTCGAGGGACGAGAGTTGGAGCAACTTGATGGCTTGCTGTAATTGTGGGGTCATCGACAGCTGTTGACCCATGCGTAGTTGCAAGCTTTGTTTCATGTAATGCTAATGCCGCTTTTTATTAACTGATGACTAGAGTGTAGACCGAGTCTGGCCGGGGATCAATTGTGCTGCAAGTAATGTGCCGCAAGCTTGACGGATGTCACTTGAGGGCTCTTCTCGGCACTTATTACTGGGCAAGGCGTGGCTTAGAGGGAAAAGTTATCACCCAAATAGACGCGGCGTACATCGGGGTTGGCGAGGATCTCGCTGGCACTGCCCTCGGCGAGTACGTGGCCGTCGTTGACGATGTAGGCATGCTCGCAGATGTCCAGGGTTTCCCTGACATTGTGATCGGTAATCAGCACGCCGATACCGCGCTCCTTGAGGTGGCAGATGATGGCCTTAATATCATTCACCGAGATCGGGTCGACACCGGCAAAGGGTTCGTCGAGTAGGATGAAGGCGGGTTCCATGGCCAGTGCGCGGGCAATTTCGACGCGCCGGCGCTCGCCGCCGGAAAGGCTCATGCCCAGGTTGTTACGTATATGGGTGATGTGGAGCTCGTGTAATAGTTCTTCCAGTTTTTGCTGGCGCTGCACGGCGCTGAGCTGGGAGCGAGTTTCGAGAATGGCGAGGATGTTTTTCTCCACCGTGAGGCGGCGAAATACCGAGGCTTCCTGGGGCAGGTAGCCAATGCCACGGCGCGCGCGCAGGTGCATTGGCAGGTGGGTGATGTCTTCGTCATCGATCATAATGCGCCCGGCATCCTGCTTCACCAACCCGACAATCATATAAAAGCAGGTGGTTTTTCCGGCGCCGTTGGGGCCGAGCAGGCCGACGATCTGACCACTGGCAACAGACATGGACACATCGCTAACCACCGAGCGCTTTTTGTAGCTTTTGGCCAGGTTCAGGGCTTGTAACTGGGCCATTACTCGCTGTCCTTTATTGCTTTGTTTGCCGCTTCGGGCGAAGCGGCCTGGTTTATTCCTTGTGCTTGGGGGCTTACTGGACTTGCCACTGGCGTCTCTGCTACAGGGCTCGCCGGGATAACCATGTGCACCCGCTGCTGGCTATTGGCGCTGCCCTTGGCGACGACCAGTTCGGCCTTTAAATCGTAATTGATATGGTCACCCCTGAGGGTCGACCCCTGTTGCTCAAGGCTGGCGTTTTTGATCAGGGTGATAACGTCGCTATCCAGATAGTATTCAATGGTATTGGCATGGGCGTTGACTAGCCCATCCTCGATATTGGGTTGCTGCTGGTAGTGGGCGGGTTTGCCGATGCAGATGATTTTATTGGCCTGGCCGTCGGTGGCATAAATGGTGACCTGCTCAGCCTCGATCAGTAGGCTGCCCTGTTGAATGATGACCGCGCCTCGGTATTCGGTAATGCCGGTTTTTTCATTGATGGTCGCACTGTCGGCCTCGACAGTAATGGTTGCCTGTCTATCCGAGGGCAGGGCAAGTGTAGCGCTGGTACAGAGCATTGCGCCCAGTAAGCAGAGTAGGCCGGCGACAGGGCCGGCAAATTTAATGGTAGGCATGGTGTCGACCCTTGACCCGGGAGAGTATTTGATAAGTTTGTGTGGCGAAATTACCTTCGAAGCCGATGCCGTTAATACTGTGTCCCGGTGTTTTAAAGGAGATGTATTGGTCAGTGGTGGCGCGCTGGCT
Source organism: Gammaproteobacteria bacterium 54_18_T64 (assembly GCA_002162825.1). Taxonomy (GTDB): domain Bacteria; phylum Pseudomonadota; class Gammaproteobacteria; order Pseudomonadales; family Porticoccaceae; genus Reddybacter. Next base: position 73,415 of record MAAU01000096.1, on the reverse strand, counting down.
GTCGGGATAATAACTCAGGAAGGGGGTGGCAATTTCGGTTTTTTGTGTTGTCGGGCTCGGTCCGGCCTGTTGCCAGGCGTAGACCTTGCCCTGCATGTCGACCTGTTGCCCACTGTCGAGAATGGAGCTCTGCCTGGCGGTTAGATGCCAGGGCTGGCTACTTTCCTGGCTGGCGTGGGCGAGGACCTGGGGTGTCGCCATGATAAAGCGGTTCTGGGTCTGAAAATACTCGCCCTCTATCGAGGTTAGTACAAAAGCGGGTCGGCCCTGTGCGCTGTATTTGCGGGTTACGGTATTTTTCATATAGCTATCGGCACTCGACAGCGCGGAGACGGGCGCTTGTTTCTTGCGCATAAAAATTTCCGGTTTGGCATCCCAGAAAATAACAAAGACCGCCAGTGCGACCATCAGCAGGCCGGCCAACAAGGCATTTTTTATGGAGAGCACGGTTTAATGACTCGGCATCTGTTGGGGCCTGGTGGATGGCTTAAAGGAAGGGTGCAATGGCTTGCTCGAATTTGTCCTGGGCCTGGAGGATAAATTCGGCGGCTTCGCGCACGGCGCCACGGCCGCCGTCTCGGTTTGCCTGCCAGGAGGCGTGCTCGGCAACGGTGGTGCTGGCGTTGGCCACGGTCATACCCAGGCCGACGCGGCGGATCACCGCCAAATCGGGTAAATCATCACCCATATAGGCAATCTCATCGAGCTCGTAGGAGCCATCTACCAGAAGCTCATTAAGTGCGGTCAACTTGTCTTCGCGACCCTGAATGACGCGCTCAATACCGAGTTCGTCGCTGCGTCGCGATAGTAGTTTAGAGCTGCGCCCGGTAATAATCGCGACCTCAATACCGGCTCCCTGTAATAATTTAATACCGAGACCGTCCTGAATGTTAAAGGCCTTGAGTTCGTCACCGCTATTGCCGTAGTAGATGCTGCCATCGGTGAGTACGCCGTCGACATCGAGCACCAGCAGGCGGATTTTTTTGGCGGCGAGTTGGCTATGGGCAAGATTCATTGTTGGCTTCCGTCGAGATGGCGCGGGTTAGATGACGCCGGCACGCAGTATGTCGTGCATGTGTAGGACGCCAAGGGGGTGGTGGGCACCGTCTTCGACCACCAGGGCGGTTATCTTCTTACTTTCCATGATATTCAGCGCCTGGGCGGCGAGAAGGTTGGCGTCGATGGCATTGCCGCCGGGAGTCATCACCTCGCCGATGTGCGCGCTGTTGATGTCGATTTTATTGTCGACCACGCGGCGTAAATCGCCATCGGTAAAAACGCCGATCAAGGCATTTTTCTCGTCGACCACGGTGGTGAGGCCAAAGCCCTTGGCGGTCATTTCCAGCAGGGCATCTTTCAGCAGGGTGCTTTTGGTGACGCGGGGTACTTCATCGCCGCTGTGCATAATGTCGCAAACCCGCAGCAGAAGCTTGCGGCCCAATGCACCGCCAGGGTGGGAGAAGGCGAAATCTTCGGCCGTGAAGCCGCGAGCTTCGAGCAGGGCTATGGCCAGGGCGTCACCCATTACCAGGGTAACGGTGGTGCTGGTCGTTGGCGCGAGGTTAAGGGGGCAGGCTTCCTCTTCGACGCTGATGTCGAGATTGACATCGGCAGCTTCGGCCAGGGTTGATTGTCGATCGCCGGTCATGCTGATCAGGGGAATGTCGAGACGCTTGATCAGTGGTAAAAGGGTGACGACTTCGGCGGTGTTGCCCGAGTTGGAAATGGCGATGACGACGTCGTCGCGGGTGATCATGCCGAGGTCGCCGTGGCTGGCTTCACCGGGATGGACAAAGAAAGCCGGTGAGCCGGTGCTGGCCAGTGTCGAGGCGATTTTATTGCCAATATGTCCCGACTTACCCATGCCGCTAACGATAATGCGGCCGCTGCAGTTAATGATGAGCTGGCAGGCCCGGGTGAAATTGCTATCGATGCGTGATGTCAGTGCCGCAACGGCGTCGGCTTCGCGCTGTACGGTGCGCAGAGCCGAGGCGCTAAAGTCGTAGTCAATCATTGCTGCAGCTTCCTGCTTGGGTTCGGATGAAGGGCAGTATAACGGTCGATCATGGCAAGGTCAGCTGCTTGGCAGGAGAAGGGCAAAATACAGGACATAGAGGAGCAGCATCAGCGCACCGAATTTGCGTGATAGATAAATGCCGGTGGCGCCATTCTTAGCCCCTTTGTTTCGTATGTAAAAGAAGACAATGGTGCCGATAAGTAGCAGGGTAAGGGCAGTGACGGAGAGGAAATCGCGGTAAAACACCGCGCTGTCCAGGTGCAGAGGGGCGATGGCACCGGCGATGGGCATCACCGCCAGGAAGTTGAAGAGGTTGGAGCCAAAGATATTGCCGATGGCGATGTCGTGATGGCCACGCAGGGCACTGGTTACGGAGGCGGCAAGTTCGGGCAGGCTGGTGCCGATGGCAACCACGGTTAAACCGATGACCAGTTCGCTAATGCCCATTTCAGCGGCCGTGGTGATCGCCCCCCAAACCAGGATTTTGGAGCTGACCAGCATCACCAGCAGGCCAATAATAAACCACGTCGCCGCAGCGGCGCTGGAGGTGGTGACGATGTCGTCCGCCTCGGCAAGCTCCTCGGCATTGGGGTGCTGGACCTTGTATTTCACCGTTACCCACAGCAAGAGGGGAATCAAGGCTAGCATCAGTAGGCTTTCGGTACGGCCCAATAACTGGTCGTAGAGGCAGTAGCCCACTAGTGCGGTGACGAAGAGTAAGACCGGTCCCTCTTGAAAGATCAGGTGGCGTTGGGCGGGCAGTGGCGCGATGAGGGCTGTGATACCGAGCACCAGGCCGATATTGGCCAAATTGCTGCCCAGGGCATTGCCCACCGCGAGGGCGCCGGAACCTTCCAGTGCGGCGTTGATGGAGACTATGATCTCGGGGGCGGAGGTGCCGATTGAAACGATGGTGAGTCCGATCACCATCGGTGAGATACCAAAGTTTTTCGCCGCGCTGGCGGCCCCGATGACAAAACGGTCGGCGCCCCACACCAGGCCAATAAGGCCGGCAACGATTGCCATGTAGGCAGGCAGTAGTTCATTCATCGCTCGTTGGTCTTCCTTTTACTGCGGCTAAAGGTGGTTTTTGCGGTGTAAAAAACGCTGGCGCAGACCATCGTTCTGGCGCTGGGCGCAAGTCGCAAAAGCAGGTCGGGGATGGTATAGTGCGCGGCCCAAAAAGTCAGTCAGTTTGCGTTTTTTTGGGGTCGAAGAATGGCACTTGTTGGTGCGGCCGTTGTCTTTTTAAGGGATTGCCTTTGTCCAACGATAGTGAAGGCTTGGGCAAAGTGACAGTGTTGCTTGTGTGGCAAAGTGTGCGCCTTCGGCGCGGGTAAAACAGGAAGTAAGGACTATGTTAGTGAAAATATTACAGGCCAGGTTGACAGTGTTGGCGCTCTGCTGGATGAGCTTACTGTTCACTGCCCAGGTGCAAGCCAGTTGTTCTGCTCCCGAAACTTCTGTTGAGGACGCAGCCCTCACACCCTCTCAGATCATTGAGACGGTGACGGTGGATGTGTTAGCGGAAATTGAACGCCATCGCGCTGGTCGGGATGATAGTGCCGATGAGAAGCTCAAAGCTCAGCACTTCGATTGCTTTCTTGATCAGGTCGATAGCATTTTGGGTGGGGTCGTCGATTTTGACTGGATTGCCCTAAAGGTCATGGGTGGCTATGGCAAAAATGCCAGTAGCGAGCAAAAAGCCCTCTTTGTTGAGACCTTTCGCTCCGGCCTGGTGGATACTTATGGCCGTGGTTTATTGAGTTACAGTAGCCAGGAAATTGTGCTGTTGCCGGCTGAGCCTGTTGGTGAAAAACGCAAGGTGACGGTGCGCCAGTTGATAGCGGGTGATGATGCCTCCTACCCTCTGGCCTATACGATGGGTTTTAAAAACGGACAGTGGAAAGTAATTAATGTGGTGATTAACGGCATTAATATGGGCAAAAGTTTTAGGAAACAATTTGTCGATGCCTCAGAAAAGAATGAGGGTGACATCGATAAGGTTATTGCCAGCTGGGGCAGTGGCTACAACAACGGGTAACGCATGGATATTGAAGAAATAAAACGTTTATTACAGGCCGCTCTGCTCGATTGTGAAATCAGCGTTGAGAGTGACGGCTCCCACCTCAACGTAACCGTCATTGGCGAGGTGTTTGCGGGCAAGCGTGCGGTGCAGCGCCAGCAGTTAGTTTATGCGGCCCTGACCGAGCAAATTGCCTCGGGTGCGGTGCACGCGGTGAACATGAAGCTCTGCACGCCAGCCGAATGGCAGGCTGCTTGAGCGCTACATCACGGACTGGCGCTTTGCCGAGTTTCAGTTGTTCAAACTTAAGTAGAAGTACACCCAGGCTCGGTTTCGTTAGCGTTAACGCTGCCACCCCGGGCATTGGCATTGGTGGATCTAGACATGGATAAGCTGCTTATTGCCGGGGGCACACCGCTCTCAGGAGAAATTCGAATATCGGGCGCGAAAAACTCAGCCCTGCCCATTTTGGCGGCGACCTTGTTGGCCGACGGCCCTGTGATAGTGTCGAACCTGCCCCACTTACATGACATCACCACCATGATCGAGTTGCTCGGTTGCATGGGAGTGGGGGTGGTGGTGGATGAGAAAATGCGTGTTGAGGTGGATGCCAGCTCCCTACATACGCGCACCGCGCCCTACGAGCTGGTGAAAACCATGCGCGCCTCGATATTGGTGCTCGGGCCTCTACTGAGTCGCTACGGGGAGGCGGAAGTGTCGTTTCCCGGCGGTTGTGCCATAGGTAGTCGGCCGGTTGATTTGCATTTGCACGGGCTGGAATTGATGGGTGCGGAAATCACCATCGAGGGTGGTTACATCAAGGCTAAGGTCGATGGTCGCCTGCAGGGAGCCCATATCTTTATGGACACCGTGTCTGTGGGTGCCACGGAAAACCTGATTATGGCGGCGAGCCTGGCGGAGGGTAAGACAGTGATTGAAAATGCCGCACGCGAGCCTGAGATTGTCGATCTGGCCAATTGTCTGATTGCCCTGGGGGCGGATATTCAGGGCGCGGGCAGTGATAGCGTGACTATCAATGGTGTGCCCAGCCTGTCCGGCGGCAGCTATTGCATCATGCCCGATAGAATTGAAACAGGTACTTACCTTGCCGCTGCCGCCGCGACGCGAGGCCGGGTGAAATTGCGGGATACCGACCCCCGTCTCCTTGAATCCGTTTTGCTCAAGCTGGAAGAGATGGGTGCCAAAATCACCACTGGTGATGACTGGATTGAACTCGATATGGAGGGCCGTCGGCCCAAGCCCGTACAGCTGCGTACGGCACCCTACCCGGGCTTTCCCACCGATATGCAGGCTCAGTTGACGGCAGTTAACGCGGTTGCCGATGGTGTTGGCACGGTGACGGAAACGATTTTTGAAAACCGTTTGATTCAAACCCACGAGCTCAATCGCATGGGTGCCCATATTGTTCTCGAGGGCAATACGGCGATTGTCACCGGTGTTGAAAAATTGACCGGAGCGCCGGTAATGGCCTCCGATTTAAGAGCCTCGGCGAGTTTGGTGATTGCCGGGCTGGTGGCCGAGGGTGAAACGGTGGTCGATCGTATTTACCACATCGACCGCGGTTACGAATGCATCGAGGAAAAACTCCAGCTACTGGGTGCCAATATTCGCCGCGTGCCGAATTAAGGCGGGTTTGTGCCGCTAGAGTCCATGACATGAGCCCATCAGCATGGGTCTATTAATTGAAGTGATTGAATCATGAGTCAGTTGACGATCGCGCTCACCAAGGGGCGCATTCTTAAAGAAACCCTGCCACTGCTGGCGGAGGTGGGCATTGTGCCCAGTGAAGATATTGCCAGCAGTCGCAAATTGATGTTTGCCACCAACCGCGAGGATATTCGTCTGTTGGTCTTGCGCGGCACGGATGTGCCGACTTACGTGCAATTTGGTGCCGCCGATCTCGGTATTGCCGGTAAAGATACCCTGCTTGAAAATGGTGATGATGGTTACTACGAGCCCATTGACCTGGGTATTTCGCGCTGTCGTTTAATGACGGCGGGGATGGTGGGTGCCGCCCCGGTGACGGGCCGCATTCGCGTGGCCACCAAATACGTCAACGTGGCAAGACGCTACTACGCCGAAAAAGGTCTACAGGCTGACATTATCAAACTCTACGGAGCCATGGAGTTGGCGCCACTGATCGAGCTCTGCGATGAGATCGTCGACATCGTCGACACCGGCAATACTCTGAAAGCCAATGGTCTTGAGCCTCGCGAGTTGATTGGCGATGTCAGCTCGCGGCTGATCGTCAATAAGGGTGCGCTGAAAATCAAGCATAAACTGATTCAGCCCCTGCTCGAAGGTTTCTCCAGTCTGGTTGCCGCCCGTGCCCAAAGTGAAAGTGAGGCGGCGAGCACGTGAGCGAGCTCAAGCCCTTAATGCTGGATGCTGCCGCTGACACGTTCGGCACACGCCTCGATCAATTGCTTGCCTGGCAGCCTGAATTTGAAGGCGATGTCGTCGCGGTCGTGGCTGAGATTATCGCCGCCGTGCGCAGTGAGGGCGATAAGGCTGTGCTCGAATACACGCGCCGTTTTGATCGCCGCGAGCTTGCTTCTGGTGCAGAGCTAGAGATTGGCAGTGAAGCCTTGCAGCAGGCGCTGCTGAGTTTACCCCTAGAACAACGCGAGGCATTAGAAACCGCGGCCGCACGTATTCGTAGTTATCACGAGCATCAGACACAGCAATCCTGGCAGTACAGTGAAGCTGATGGCACGGTATTGGGTCAGAAAATCACCCCTCTGCAGCGCGTCGGCATTTATGTGCCCGGTGGTAAGGCGAGTTACCCCTCTTCAGTGCTGATGAATGCCCTGCCGGCGAAGGTCGCCGGTGTTGATGAAATTATCATGGTGGTACCGGCCCCCGATGGCAATTTAAACCCGGCTGTACTAGCGGCCGCGGCAATTGCCGGTGTCGATAGAGTCTTTACCGTCGGTGGTGCCCAGGCCGTTGCCGCACTGGCCTACGGTACGCAAACCATTCCCAAAGTTGACAAGGTGGTTGGCCCCGGCAATATTTATGTCGCCACGGCCAAAAGGGCGGTGTTTGGCGAAGTGGGTCTGGATATGGTTGCCGGGCCCTCTGAAATTCTGGTGATCTGCGATGGGCAAACATCGCCCGACTGGATCGCCATGGATCTGTTTTCTCAGGCCGAGCACGATGAGCAGGCCCAATCGATTTTAATCAGCCCCGATGCCGACTTCCTACAGGCTGTGTTGGCGAGTATGGAAAAGTTGCTGGCCGAGATGCCGCGGCGGGAGATTATTAAGGCCTCGATTAATGGCCGTGGTGCCTTGATTGTGGTCGCCGATCTCGACGAGGCCGTGCGTATATCCAATCGCATTGCGCCGGAACACCTGGAGCTATCGGTGGCCGATCCCGACGCCATGCTGGCAGACATTCGTCATGCCGGTGCGGTGTTCCTGGGTCGTCACACACCGGAGGCGCTGGGTGATTACTGCGCGGGCCCCAATCACGTGTTGCCGACCTCGACCACGGCGCGCTTTTCATCGCCCCTGGGTGTTTACGATTTCCAGAAGCGCACTTCGATAATTGCCTGCTCTCCAGAGGGCGCGGCAAAACTGGCCGACACTGCTGCAGTGCTGGCGCGCTGTGAATCCCTCGAGGCCCACGCGCGTTCCGCCGACTATCGGCGTTAATTAATTAAATAAATAGATCAATTAAGTGGTGAAACGATGACTCGGCGTCTGTGGAGCGATTTTGTTAGTGAGCTCGAACCCTATGTGCCGGGTGAGCAGCCCCGGGTCGACAATCTGGTCAAGCTCAACACCAATGAAAACCCCTATGGCCCCTCGCCACGGGTGGCCGAGGCGATTAAGGCCGAGCTGGGTGATGAGCTGCGCCTCTATCCGCCGCCCAATGCGGATGCACTAAAGCAGACGATTGCCGATTATCACAATGTTGATATCAGGCAGGTTTTTGTCGGCAATGGTTCCGATGAGGTGCTGGCCCACGCCTTTAATGGCCTGTTCCGCCACGGCAAACCCCTGCTTTTTCCCGATATTACCTACAGTTTTTATCCGGTTTATTGCGGTTTGTACGATATTGAAGAGCGCAAAATCCCGCTCACCGGCAGCTTCGAAATTGCCGTGGATGATTACCTCGTGCCCAATGGCGGGATTATCTTCCCCAACCCCAATGCGCCGACCGGGCGCCTGTTGTCCCTCGACAGCATCGCTTCGCTACTGCGCCGCAACCCGGATTCGGTGGTGTGCGTGGACGAGGCCTATATTGATTTTGGTGGCGATAGCGCCATTGCCCTGGTCGAAGAGTTTGATAATTTGCTGGTGATTCAAACCCTGTCGAAGTCGCGCTCGCTGGCGGGCTTGAGACTGGGTTTTGCCATTGGCCAGCCGGAGCTTATTGAAGCTCTCGAGCGTATTAAAAATAGCTTTAACTCCTATCCGGTGAGTCGTCTGGCCATTGCCGGGGGTGTCGCGGCCTTTGCCGATGAGGCGTATTTCCAGCAGACCTGTGACGCGGTGATTGCCGGTCGCGAGACGCTGGTTGAGGCCCTCGAAAAGTTGGGCTTTGAGGTGATTCCATCGGCCGCGAACTTTGCCCTGGCTCGCCACCGCGACTATAGCGGTGAGTATTTAATGACGGCGCTGCGTGAGCGCAATATTATTGTGCGACACTTTGGCGCTGCGCGCATCGAGCAATTTTTGCGTATTACCGTTGGTACGCCGCAGCAAATTGCCCTGTTGTTGACGGCGCTGACAGAAATAATTAACTGAACGGACCCCTACTTAGAGCCCCTTAACTCGGCGGGCGGATGCCCGCAATGGCCTTGATCGTCAACCATAGGTCCTTGCGAATAATCCGCAGTTCTATGGGGTCGCCCGGTGCGAGGTCGGCGATCAGATCAATTTCACTGGAGCCATCGCTGACCGCCTGACCGTTGATGTGGGTGATGATGTCGCCAGGTTGCAGGCCGCTATTATGGGCGGGTCCGTGGATGGGCACAGCGGTGATCACTAGCGCAGAGGGCGGCGACAGTTCCAGCTGGGCGGCGATGGATGGGTCCAGTTGCTGCACCTGGACACCGAGCCAGCCGCGAATTACCCGACCATGGGTGATAATGTCTTCGAGTACCTTGATGGCCATGTCGGCGGGAATGGCAAAGCTGATACCGACGAAGGAGGTTTCATTTAACGTCGCGGAATTGATACCCACCAGGTTGCCGTAGACGTCGATCAGTGCGCCCCCGGAATTGCCGGGGTTGATGGCGGCGTCGGTTTGCAGAAAATTCTCGTAGCGATTGAGGTTCAGTCCGTTGCGCCCGGTGGCGCTGATAATGCCTTGGGAAATCGATTGACCGATGCCAAAGGGGTTGCCGATGGCCAGCACAATATCGCCAATTTCTGTCTTGACCCGATCATCCTCGCTGGCACGGGGAATGGCTGAAAGCTGGTCGAGGTCGATCTTTAGTACCGCGAGATCGGAATCTCTGTCGGTGCCGACGACGGTCGCGCGTGCCTCGCGACCGTCGTAGAGCAGGGCCACGATTTCTTCGGCACCGGCGACCACGTGGTGGTTGGTGAGAATAAAGCCCCGTGCATCGACAATCACGCCAGAGCCCAGTGAAGATTCCATGCGCTGTCGCTGTGGCATATTACTGCCGCCGATAAAACGCTGAAAAACAGGATCATCAGCCAGGGGATGGGTGGCTCGGGTGCGAGTATAAATATTGACCACGGAGGGTGCGGCCCTGCGCACAGCGCTAGCGTAAGAGGTGACCAGCTTAGTTGGTGGTGCGATAAGTGTTTTAAAGCTAGGGTTTTGTGCTGAAGAGTGATTGTCGCCAATAAATTGTGGAAAGAGAGTGATGACGGTGGCCGCGATGATCAGGCCAAACAGGGTAGGCCAGCCGAAATATCGTAATAGTCGCAAGGTCTAAGATCCGCCGCTAGTTTGACAATTGTTGGTGCTATTATGGCACACCCCGAAACGACCCTGTCTGCCGGCGTTGGCAGTGCCCGAAATAGTTACCAGGCCTCGATGCGGGCAGTGAAAATTGTAGTTATTTAATGGAGAGTGAAAATATGAGTGGTCTTGTTAAACCCCATGGCAGTGATGTCTTACTACCGTTATTGTTAGAAGGCGAAGCGCTGGCTGCGGCCAAAGTGCGGGCGCAAACCCTGCCTAAAGTGATACTGGCCTCCCGCGAAGTGGGCGATTTGATTATGCTCGGCATCGGCGGTTTTACTCCACTCGAAGGCTTTATGGGCAAGGCTGACTGGCAGGGTGTCTGCGATAACATGCACACCGCCAGCGGACTGTTCTGGCCGATCCCCATCACCTTGTCGATTGATCAAGCCCAGGCCGATGAGCTGGACTTGGGCGCTGAAGTGGCGCTGATTGACGGTGAAACAGACGAGTTGATGGGTCTACTGACGATCTCTGAAAAGTACAGCATCGATAAAGCTCACGAGTGCCAGCAGGTGTTTACCACTACCGACCCCGAGCACCCCGGCGTGGCTATGGTGATGAGCCAGGGCGATGTCAACTTGGCGGGTAAAGTTGTAGTGTTCTCCCAGGGCGACTTCCCGAGTAAGTACGAAGGGGTCTATATGACACCGACACAAACTCGCGAACTGTTTGAGGCCAAAGGTTGGTCGACCATCGCCGCCTTCCAGACCCGCAATCCAATGCACCGCTCCCACGAATATCTGGCCAAAATTGCCATTGAAATCTGTGATGGCGTGATGGTTCACTCTCTATTGGGTAAGCTGAAGCCGGGAGATATCCCCGCCGAAGTGCGCCAGGATGCCATTGGCACCCTGATCAATGAGTACTTTGTCGACAATACGGTTGTGCAGTCGGGCTACCCCCTGGATATGCGCTACGCAGGTCCGCGGGAGGCTCTGTTACACGCCTTGTTCCGTCAAAACTACGGTTGCACTCACTTGATTGTCGGTCGTGATCACGCCGGTGTTGGCGATTACTACGGTCCCTTTGATGCCCACCATATCTTTGATGATATTCCCAGGGATGCGATGGAAACCGTGCCCTTGAAAATCGACTGGACCTTCTGGTGCAATCGTTGCGATACCATGGCATCGATGCGTACCTGTCCCCACGGTGCCGACGATCGCGTCCTGGTGTCGGGTACCAAGCTGCGCAAGGCGCTCTCTGAAGGTGGTGAGGTAGAGGATAACTTCTCCCGCCCCGAAGTGCTGGATATTTTGCGCAAGTACTATGCGGGTTTGAGCGATGAAGATAATGTAGAGGTTAAGCTGTCGGGTCACTCCGCCACCTAGGCAACCATTGCCACATAAAAAAGCCGAGCTATGTGCTCGGCTTTTTTATGTTTGGTATATATGAAGATGCGTCGAGCTTAAGCAGGCTTCGTGGTGGGGTCATTGCCATCGTCGTTTTCGGTCGTTGAGTCGGCGCTGGGTTCCGCCTTATTTTTTTCCAGACCATAGCTTTCATCCAGTACGCCGCTGACATCGGGAGTGTAGTCTTTTGGAGGCTGAGGGCTGACGACGGAGCTGTCTTCCATAACGTGAGAAAGACCCAGATTGCCCGAGCCGGCTTCAAGCAATTTATTGCTGATTTCGGGATTGGTCAGGGTCATGGCGCTAGCGGCGAGGTGTTGGTGCACGTCTTTATAGCTTTGTGTCAAATTGTTAACCAATTCCGAGGTGGTAATAAAGTGCTCGGTGACCTGGTGTTGGTAGGTTTTCAATTCATCATCTTTTTGGCGTAGTTCTTCGGTCAGTGTGCGCCGCTGTCGCGTGGCGCCAGAGAGGATGCGGCCAGCGATGGAGCCTATGACGAGGCCGATGGCGAGGCTGACCAATGCTATGGTGATGGGGTCTGTGGGCACGCGGGAACTTCCTTTTGTGAAATTTAGGGTTGGTGAATTCTATCTCGAACAGCGAGTCGGTTGAATAGCCGGACGATGAATATTTATTATTGAGCTGGTGTTGAGGTATAGCGCAGGCCCTCTGTGGCAGTAATATTGACTGCTGACTTAGTGTTTGTTTGGATATTGCTGGCTTTTGATGGGCCGGCGCTTGGTTTGAGGAGAGGTAAAGGCAATGGTGAAGCAAAAAACACAGGTCTCAATTGATGGGGCGGTGGGGCGAATCGAGGCGGTCCTGGAGGAGGGTCAGGCGGGGGCAGTATTCAGTGGGGCGGGTTACGTTGCGGTGATTTGCCATCCTCACCCCCTGTACGGCGGCACCATGGATAACAAGGTCGTGTCGACGCTGGTGAGAATTTATCGTGAGTTGGGCATCCATTCTCTGCGTTTTAATTTTCGCGGTGTCGGTGCTAGTGCGGGTGTGCACGATGAGGCGCGAGGCGAGGTGGATGATCTGTGTGCTGTCAGCGAGTGGCTGCTGGCGCGCTATCCACAGAGCCGGCTGCTACTAGCGGGCTTTTCCTTTGGCTCTGCGATTGCCGCCGCTGCCAGTGAGCGCCTGCCGGTTGCGCAGATGGTATTAATAGCGCCGCCAGTGATGCGTTACAGTTATGCGCCACAAGGCGCTTTTACTTGCCCGGTAAGCGTGGTCCTCGGTGGGCAAGACGAAGTGGTGCCAGCGGAAGACATTCAGGCTTGGTTAGAATCACTAGTCTCGCCAGTGGTACCTATTCTTATTCCCGAGGCCAGCCACTTTTTTCATGGTCAGTTAAATACCCTGCGTGAAAAGATCGGTGTCGAATTAAGCCGGTCATTGGGCGATGCGTAGGCTAGCGTGTGCCGCTTGCGCACTTGGTGTGGCGCGAGTAGAGTGGCCGTCATTTTTATGTCGCCGCAATTTGGTTTACAGCGTCTCTAACGTGTCGCTATTTTGTTATCACCACAACTACAGTTAGCCCGTAACCCGATGCCTTCTTCCCCCGTACAGCGCTATGCACAAGATTTGCAACAGGACGGCTTTTTTGCCGATCCGGCTCAACGTCTCGCCGTGGAAAAACTGCAGGGTGTATACGAGCAGTTAGTAGCGGTGGGCGAGGCGAAGACCGGGCTAATTGACCGCCTGCGTGGGCGCCAACGTCATCCGGCGCCCGTTAAAGGGCTGTATTTCTGGGGTGGTGTGGGGCGCGGCAAGACCTACCTGATGGATAACTTTTACGAGAGCCTGCCTTTTGAGCAGAAAATGCGTGTGCACTTCCATCGATTTATGCGTCGTGTGCACCGTGATCTGACCAAATACAACGGCGTTAAGAACCCCTTGGAAAAGGTGGCGGCGGGCATTGCCAAAGATGCGCGGGTGATTTGCTTTGATGAGTTTTTTGTTTCGGATATCACCGACGCGATGATCCTGGGTGGCCTAATGGAGCTGCTCTTTGCGCGAGGTGTAACCCTGATAGCGACATCGAATATTGTGCCAGACAAGCTCTACACCAATGGTCTGCAGCGCCAGCGATTTTTACCGGCCATAGCCCTGGTTAAGCAGCATTGCGAAGTGGTGAATGTCGATAGCGGCACGGATTACCGTTTGCGTGCATTGGAGCAGGCTGAGCTCTATCATTCGCCGCTGGATGAGCAGGCGGAAGTCTCACTGCATGCTACCTTCGATAGTTTGGTGCCGGCTCGTGATGAGGTGCGTGAAAATATCGCCCTGGAAGTGGAGGGGCGCGATATCCCCTGTCGCTTTGTCGGCGAAGATGTCGCCTGGTTTGATTTTATGGCCCTCTGCGATGGGCCGCGTAGTCAGAATGACTATATTGAGTTGGCGCGCGAGTTTCATGCGGTGTTGATTAGTAATGTACCGCAGATGGGGCGCGACAGCGAAGATCAGGCGCGCCGTTTCATCAGCCTGATCGACGAGTTTTACGACCGCAATGTCAAGCTGGCGATGTCGGTTGCGGTGCCTCTGGAGCTTATCTACAGTGGCGGCAATTTGTCCTTCGAGTTTCAACGCACACTGAGCCGCATGCTGGAAATGCAATCTCACGACTATCTGGCGCGACCACACCGGCCATAAAGAGGAGTTTATCTCTTAAACGTGTAATATCTGCTTGAAGTTCCCCTCTCTCATCGGTAGAATTCGCGCTCTTTTCTGGGAGCCACCTGATTTCAGGTAACGATTCAATGAAAACATTTAGCGCGAAACCCGAAACAGTTCAGCACGATTGGTATGTAGTCGACGCCGCCGATAAAACCTTGGGCCGACTAGCGAGCGACATTGCCATACGCCTGCGCGGCAAGCACAAGCCCGAATATACCCCCCATGTTGATACTGGCGATTATATCGTCGTCGTCAATGCCGAAAAAGTGCGTGTTACGGGTAAAAAAGCGACAGACAAAATGTATTACCACCACACAGGCTTTCCCGGTGGTATCAAGTCGATTAGTTTTGAAAAGCTGAACGACAAGGCACCTGGCCGTGCGCTAGAGAAAGCGGTAAAGGGCATGTTGCCCAAAGGTCCGCTGGGTCGGGCTATGTACAGCAAGTTGAAAGTGTACGCAGGGGATGCTCATCCTCACGCCGCACAACAACCGCAAGCACTGAATATTTAACGGGACGCATGACAATGGCTGAAACTTATTACGGTACAGGTCGACGCAAAACGTCGGCGGCTCGAGTGTTTATTACCAGTGGTAATGGCAATGTGACGGTGAATAACCGCACTCTAGAGCAATATTTTGGTCGCGAAGTGGCGCGTATGATTGTGCGTCAGCCGCTGGAGCTGGTTGAGGCGGTCGATAAGTTTGACTTGAAAATTACCGTTAGCGGTGGTGGTAGCTTTGGTCAGGCCGGCGCAATTCGCCACGGTCTTTCACGTGCGCTACTGGCCTATGATGAAACCTTGCGCGCACCATTGCGCCAGGCTGGGTTTTTGACCCGAGATGCCAGAGCGGTAGAGCGTAAGAAAGTGGGACTGCATAAAGCACGTAAGCGTCCGCAATTCTCGAAGCGTTAATCAGCGAACGTTTTGCAAAAAAGCCCAACTTTATGTTGGGCTTTTTTTGTTCTAAATCATGGGCTTGCCTGCTTTGTCTAAGGTCTCAGCTTGTAAAGCCCTATGCTTTTCATTACTATTACTCGCCATTTTTACCTGTGCGCGGGTACAGGTTCATCAACTGTATTTTTGCAGTTAATCTATATTATTCTGCCTTTTAAGGGGAGCTCATATGAGCAATGAAGGTGTCAATCATGGGCGTCGCCGATTTTTGACTGCAACTACCTGCGCGGTGGGCGCGGTGGGCGCGGCGGGTGCAGTGGTACCGTTCGTCGGTTCCTGGTTTCCGAGCGCGAAAGCGAAAGCGGCCGGTGCGCCGGTACGTATCAACATGAGTCGAATCGAGCCGGGCCAAATGGTCGTTGAAGAATGGCGCGGACAGCCGGTCTATATTATTCGTCGCACCCAGGAGGCACTCGATTCCCTGGCCAAGCTGACCGATAAACTGCGAGACCCCGAGTCCGAGAAATCGGATCAGCCGACTTATGTCGATCCGGTTAACCGAGCCTCGAACCCTGAGTACCTGATTATGGTGGGCCTGTGTACTCACCTGGGTTGTGCTCCGATGTATCGCCCCGATGTGGGTGCTACCGATCTCGGCGGTGACGAATGGTTGGGTGGCTTTTTCTGTCCCTGCCACGGTTCCAAGTTTGATCTTGCCGGACGTGTTTATCAGGGCGTACCTGCACCTCTCAACCTTAAAGTACCGCCCCATAACTATGAAAGTGAATATGTCGTAGTCATCGGTATCGACGAGGAGAGTGCATAATGAAATTGCTTATGTTTTTGTGGAAGTGGTTAGATGAGCGCCTTCCCGTGCAGCGTGCTTGGGATACCCATATGGGTAAGTACTACGCGCCAAAGAACTTTAACTTCTGGTACTTTTTTGGGGTTCTCTCTCTACTGGTGCTCGTTAACCAGTTGCTCACCGGTATTTGGTTGACCATGAGCTTTGAGCCCTCGTCCGATGGGGCTTTCGCCTCGGTCGAATACATCATGCGCGATGTCGACTACGGTTGGATTCTGCGTTATATGCATTCCACCGGTGCCTCGGCCTTCTTCATTGTTATCTATCTACACATGTTCCGTGGCTTGCTCTATGGCTCCTATAAGGCGCCGCGTGAACTGGTGTGGTTATTCGGTATGGCGATTTATCTGGCGCTGATGGCCGAAGCCTTTTTGGGCTACGTGTTGCCCTGGGGACAGATGTCCTATTGGGGTGCGCAGGTGATTATCTCCCTGTTTGGAGCTATTCCCTATGTAGGCGAGGCCATTGTCGAATGGGTTCGCGGCGATTACCTGATTTCGGGTATCACGCTTAACCGCTTCTTCGCTCTACACGTGGTTGCAGTACCCATCGTGCTTCTCGGTCTGGTGGTCTTGCACCTGTTGGCCCTACACGAAGTGGGTTCTAACAATCCTGACGGCATTGAAATTAAAAAGAACAAAGATGAGAACGGTATACCTCTTGATGGTATTCCTTTCCACCCCTACTACACCGTGCACGATTTGGTGCCGATAGTGGTGTTCATCTTTATTTTCTGCTTCATCATGTTCTTTATGCCAGAAATGGGTGGCTATTTTATTGAGCATGCAAACTTTGAAATTGCCAACCCTCTGAAAACGCCTGAGCACATTGCACCGGTCTGGTATTTCACGCCTTACTATTCCATGTTGCGTGCGGTACCCGATAAGTTTATGGGTTTCCTAGTGATGGCGGCAGCTGTAGCGATCCTTTTCATACTACCCTGGCTCGATCGCAGCCCGGTGAAATCGATTCGCTATAAAGGTAATGCCAGTCGTGTTGCCATCGTGTTGTTTGCAGTGGTCTTCGTCATTCTCGGTATATTGGGTATGAAGGCACCGACGCCAGCGCGCACTGCATTGGCGCAGGTTTGTACGGTCATCTACTTCCTCTACTTTTTGGCAATGCCTATTTGGACCAAGTTGGAGAAAACCAAGCCCGAGCCGCTGCGAGTAACAATGGATGGGGGTATGGGCTTCTGGCGATCGCTGGGTGTGTTAGCGATTATCATTGGCTTGATCATTGTGCCGTTAAAAGCGGTGGGCTCTGCGTCCAATTTTGATTGCGGCACTATTCAGTGTGATGACTTTGAGGCGACTCCAGAGGATAAGGCCTCCCTGCAAAATGGTGCCCAGCTCTTCGTTAACTACTGCATGGGTTGTCACTCTGCCAAGTACCAGCGTTGGGAGCGGGCCGCGGATGACCTGGGTGTTCCCCACGGTATGATGATGGAAAATCTTATTTTTTCCGGCCAGAAAATTGGCGGTTTGATGGGGATTTCCATGGCCGAGCATTCTGCTAAGGCCTGGTTCGGTGCTGTACCGCCCGACTTGACCCTGGTGACTCGAGCCCGTTCATCAAAATGGGTTTATACCTATCTGCGTAATTTTTATGCCGATAGCACTAGGCCGGTGGGCATCAATAATAAGGTTTTTAAAGATGTTGGTATGCCCCATGCGCTGATGGAATTACAGGGCCTACAGGGCTGTGCCCCGGGGCCATCGCTGGCCCACAATGGCGGTATTAGAGTTGATCCCCTGACCAGTGAACCTTTAAATGACGACCCTTGTGGTTCTTTCGAGCTGCTCAGTGAGGGTAGTTTGTCACCTCAGGAGTTCGATGGTGCCGTTTATGACCTGGTTAATTTTATGGCTTACATGGCCAATCCAGTAGCGACAGAGAGTCGTCGTATTGGCGTTAACGTGCTTTTGTTCCTGGCCTTTTTGTTGATCTGGGTTTGGTTGTTGAACCGAGAGTACTGGAAAGATATTCACTGATGACTATGCAGTGTAAACGGCTTTTATCAAAACGTATGAGGTGGTTTTAATGGGCGTTGTTTCGAAGCGAACGTCGATGACATTTTTTTCTGATCCGGCGAGTCACTATTGCCACAGAATTAGAATTGTCCTCGCAGAAAAAGGCGTGACTGTCGACATAGAAGAAGTCGACCCTAATGCTATCCCCGGGGAATTGGCGGAGCTCAATCCCTATGGCTCAGTTCCCACTCTAGTTGATAGGGACTTGTGCCTGTATGAGTCCAAGGTGTTGATGGAATATCTCGATGAGCGTTTCCCTCATCCGCCACTGCTGCCGGTTTACCCCGTAGCACGCGCCTTGAGCCGCCAGTACATGCATCGCATCGAGAAAGACTGGTGTGAAAAGGTAGATATCATTCTCGCCTCTAAAGATACAAAGGTGGTGGATGCGGCTCGTAAAGAGTTGCGTGACAGCTTGCTGGGTATTGCGCCCATTTTTGTCGACAAGCCCTACTTCATGTATGAAGAGTTTACCCTGGTCGATTGCTGCCTGGCACCGCTGCTGTGGCGCCTGGAAAGTCTGGGTATAGATATGCCCAATACGCGCCAGGCCAAGCCGCTGCATGAATATATGCGCCGTTTGTTTGAGCGCCCAGCATTTCTCAGTAGCTTGACCGAGCCCGAGCGGGACATGAACGGTTGATAGAGCCTGGTAATATTTCTTAGATCTGGTCTTATAGGTAGCGCTAATGGCGATGACTTCCAACAAGCCCTATTTAGTCAGGGCTTTTTTTGACTGGATTGTAGACAACGACTGCACCCCCCACGTCGTGGTTAACGCCATGGCGGTGGGTGTCGAAGTGCCACAGGTGTATGTTACCGATGGCCAGGTCGTTCTCAATCTGGCACCGCGTGCAGTGAGCGCCTTCAATCTCGATAATGAAGCGATTAGTTTTAATACTCGTTTTGGTGGTGTGCCCACCGATATCTACGTGCCAATCCACGCCGTTATTGGTATCTATGCGCGCGAAAATGGCGAGGGCATGGCTTTTGAGTCCTCGACCCCGGCGTCCGCCGAACTGGCTGGCCTAGATGATGATACTTCCGGCAAGCCACCACGGGGGCCAAGACCATCCGGCCCTAAGTCATCCGGCCCGAAACTCCGAGTTGTTAAGTAATCCGAGTTACCTGAATGGCTACTTAACAGACTAACCCGATAAAGAGGAATTGATAATGAATGATCCAATCGTAATCTGTGGATATGCTCGCACACCAATGGGCGGCATGATGGGCGAATTGGCCGATGTACCTTCACCACAGCTGGGTGCTACCGCCATTGCCGCCGCTATGGAGCGCGCAGGTGTTGAGAATAACGATGTCGATGAAGCTTTGATTGGTTGTGTTTTGCCTGCTGGTGTCGGCCAATCTCCGGCTCGCCAGGCCGCATTGGGCGCTGGGTTACCGGTTAGTACGGGCACTACCACTGTCAATAAAATGTGTGGCTCCGGTATGAAAACGGTGATGATGGCCTGTGACACTTTACTTGCGGGTCAGGCCGATGTGGTCGTTGCCGGCGGCATGGAAAACATGAGTAGTGCACCCTACATCCTCAAAAAGGCGCGTGGTGGCTATCGTTTGGGTAACGGCGAGTTGCTCGACCATATGTATATTGATGGCCTCCAGGATGCTTACACCGGTGGCTTGATGGGTGTGTTTGCTGAGAGCTGTGCCAGTAAATATACCTTTAGCCGTGAAGAGCAGGATGCTTACGCTATTGAGTCTCTGCGCCGCGCCAATGCAGCCATTGACGAGGGTAAATTTAGCCGCGAGATTGCTCCGGTTACCGTAAAGACTCGCAAAGGCGAGACGGTTATCGATACCGATGAGCAGCCCGGTAATGCCCGCCCCGATAAAATCCCCAACCTGAAGCCCGCCTTCAAGAAAGATGGTTCGGTGACCGCGGCCAATGCCAGCTCAATTTCCGACGGTGCCGCAGCCCTGGTGCTGATGCGTCAGAGTGAAGCAGAGAAGCGCGGTCTCAAACCCGTCGCGGTGATCCGTGGTTACACTCAGTTTGCTCAGGAGCCAGAGTGGTTCACAACCGCCCCCGTTGGTGCAATGAATATCCTTTTCGAGCGCACCGGTTGGTCGGCTGCCGATGTTGATTTGTTTGAGGTCAATGAGGCCTTTGCTGTCGTCGCTATGGCGGCGATGAAAGAGCTGGATATTCCTCATGATAAGGTCAATGTCCATGGCGGTGCCTGTGCTCTGGGTCACCCCCTCGGTGCTAGTGGCGCGCGGATCATCGTGACCTTGCTTTCCGCTCTTGAAACTTATGGTAAAACCAAAGGTGTTGCCAGTCTCTGTATTGGTGGTGGTGAGGCAACGGCCATCGCGGTAGAGCTACTGTAAGTCTGTCGCCCATATTGAAAAAGCCTCGCATTGCGAGGCTTTTTTTTGCCCATGATTTAGTTAATGAGTCTTGGATAATGACTGTTTAACACTGGGCCGGGCAGAACCTGTATAAATCGCGAGGTGCAAAGCAAGGGTAATAGACTGGCTTGAAGTAAGGCTGTCTCGGAGAGCCTGTGATTGAGTTGTAGAGTGCGAGCTCAGGGCTTATTAAAAGGCTCCCCCGGGCTTTTATGCAAGCCCTGCCATCGTTGCACAAGATTCGGCGCATCAATGCCCAGCGAGTCGAGAGTGCGCCCTACCGTATGGTTAATAAGGTCTTCAATATTCGCTGGGTGTTGATAAAAAGAGGGTACCGGCGGTGCGATGATGCCACCCATCTCGGTGACGATGGTCATATTTCGTAAGTGGACCAGGTGTAGGGGGGTCTCTCTTGGTAAGAGTACGAGTGTGCGGCGTTCCTTTAGGGTGACCCCGGCGGCTCGGGAAATCAGGTTGTTGTCGAGCCCGTGGGCGATAGAGCCTAGGGTGTTCATTGAGCAAGGGGCAACGACCATGGAGTGAATGGGAAAGGAGCCGCTAGAGATGCTGGCTCCGAAATCTTTGTGTCGATGGCACTCGTCGGCTAGTACTGAAATAGCCTTTTTGTCGAAACCTGTTTCATGTTCAGCGGTAACAAGCCCAGCAGGAGATAGTATGAGGTGTGTTTCAATGTCGGGTAGCTCGGCCAGTACCTGGAGTAGGCGAATGCCATAGATGCAACCTGTGGCGCCAGTGATGGCGATAATGACTCGTTTGAGCATGACTCTTCCTTTAGCGGTTTCATCTAAGTGACATTGTAGTTGTATTGGCCTTGTAGGGCTTCACCCTTGGTTCAGTTCCAGGTAGGCAAAATACGACCGGCTAGTAGCCAGGGTATAAGGATTAAGGCGTGGAATTGAGGCAATAAAAAAGGGGCAAAACCTTTCAGTTTTGCCCCTTTCGTTTCGCACATCATTTATGAGTGCGAAACGTTAGCGTTCCTCTACTGTAATAGTAGAATTAAAGCGCTACGATGTTCTCAGCTTGAGGACCTTTCTGGCCTTGAGTTACGGTGAACTCAACTTTCTGGCCTTCGATCAAAGTTTTGAAACCAGAACCAGAGATTGCGCTGAAGTGGGCAAAAACGTCGGGGCCAGACTCTTGCTCGATAAAACCAAAACCTTTCGCTTCGTTGAACCACTTAACAGTGCCGGTAGTAGTAGACATATTTATTTCCTAATCATTCGAGAGTAATTGAAGCCTTAAAACAAGGCCGTTTTGCTGGAAGTGTTGCTATTACTTATGAAAAACAGGACGAGTGTACTACAGACGAACATCGAAATGGTGTGCATAAATATAGGACGTACTTTCAAGCTGTGAGAATTATATACGGCTTTATAAATGAGTCAATGACTAAACCTCGATAAAATAAGCTGATTTCTGTATTTGTCATTAAAGGTGGTTACTTGCAAGCTTGTCCGGGTCATGAACTGTGGTGCATCAATGCTAATGATGGCGCCTGCCTGGGCCTATTGAGTAGGTGTGTGGGGTAATAAACGCTGGAATGAGTGGGGTGGTAGTCTGCAGAGGTCTTTTAGTAGGGGGGGGTGAGCTGGCAGGTGAGTTTGAAGCGCTCTATCGCTTGGATCTGCAAAGTTCACACTCTATATGCCTGGGAGTAGGCGGCTCGTAAAAAACATCAGGCGTCAATAATCATAGCATTGGAGCATATACTCCGGCATGGGAGGGCATCCACTGAATGCGCTCTACAGTTAGCCTTTTGCCGTATTAAGTGTGGTGCTAGAAATAATAGGGGAGGAAAAATATAGTAGTTACGTTTGAAGGCTAAGAGACTGGAGCCTGAAAGGGTGGGTGTGAATAAAGCTGTTGCAGCAAGGAGTGGTGGGCCTTCCCAGACTTGAACTGGGGACCTGCCGATTATGAGTCGGATGCTCTAACCAACTGAGCTAAAGGCCCTACTTGTGCGTTGTGGTCGATAGCTTAGCAGCTTTTATGCCGCCCTCTCGATGAATCGCGAGGGCGCATTATAAGAGGCTTTTCTGTTATCCGCCAGATAAGAACTGGCCGACTATCAAAAAGCTGGCCATGCGACTGCTATACCAGCCCTTTTGATAGTTGCTTGGGGGGCTATTCGTCTAGAAAGCTGCGCATGTGATCGGAGCGGGTGGGGTGGCGCAATTTACGCAATGCCTTGGCTTCGATCTGGCGAATGCGCTCGCGGGTAACGTCAAATTGCTTACCGACTTCTTCCAGCGTGTGGTCGGTATTCATATCGATGCCAAAGCGCATACGCAGTACTTTGGCCTCGCGGGCGGTGAGGCCGTTGAGTACTTCGCGAGTGGCTTCGGTCAGACTCTCGGCTGTGGCCGAGTGAATGGGGGAGTCGACATTCACGTCTTCAATAAAATCGCCGAGGTGAGAATCTTCATCGTCACCAATCGGTGTTTCGAGGGAGATGGGCTCTTTGGCAATTTTTAATACTTTGCGAATTTTGTCTTCGGGTAGCTCCATTCGCTCGCCGAGTTCTTCCGGCGTCGGCTCGCGCCCCATCTCTTGCAGCATTTGTCGCGATACGCGATTGAGTTTATTAATGGTCTCAATCATGTGCACCGGGATGCGAATGGTGCGAGCCTGATCGGCAATGGAGCGGGTAATAGCCTGGCGAATCCACCAGGTGGCATAGGTTGAAAATTTATAACCCCGACGGTATTCAAATTTATCGACCGCTTTCATCAGACCGATATTACCCTCTTGAATCAGGTCGAGGAATTGTAGACCGCGGTTGGTGTATTTTTTGGCGATGGAGATCACCAGCCGCAGGTTGGCTTCGACCATTTCTTTCTTGGCGCGCCGGGCTTTGGCCTCACCGATAGACATGCGACGGTTGATGTCTTTAATCTGAGTAATACTCAGTCCAGAAGCTTTCTCGAGGTTTGATAGTTTTTTCTGTACGCGGGTGATGTCGTCCAGCCGGTCTTTGATGGCAGTGGCGTAGGGTTGCTTGCGTCGCGATAGATTGGCGGCCCACTTGTCGTTGGTTTCATTGCCCGGGAAGCTTTCGACAAACTCTTTACGCGGCATTTTCGCCTGGCGTATACACAGCGCCATGATGCTGCGCTCGTGCTTTCTTACCTCGTGTAGAGCGAGGCGAGTTCGTGTCACAAGGGGGTCGAATTGCTTGGGGATCAGCTTTAGGTATTTAAAGAGCTCGCCCAGCTCGGCAATATTCTTTTCCGTAGTCTCGGTATCGCGTCCACTGCGTGCGATTGAGCGCTTGGTTTTTTCATTCTGTTTGTGAATGTCGCCAAAGCGTGTCGCCGCCTCTTCGGGGTCGAGTCCGCCCTCGTGCTGCTCCTCTTCTTCCTCTTCTTCCTTGTCTCCGGCCAGTACGGCGGCGGCATCTTTCTTACTTTGCTCGAGTGCAGAGGGAACGTGGGCGACGGGGTTGAGGTAGCCGGCAATAATTTCGACCAGGCGGCGTTCGCCTTTTTGTACCAGCTCGTACTGGGCGACGATGTCATCGACAGTTTCGGGCCATTCCGACATGGCGTACATGATGTCGCGGATGCCTTCTTCGATGCGCTTGGCGATTTCAATTTCGCCCTCGCGGGTCAGCAGTTCAACCGTGCCCATTTCGCGCATGTACATGCGGACGGGGTCGGTGGTGCGATGCTTTTCGGTTTCGACGGCGGCCAGTGCGGCGGCGGCTTCGGCGGCGGCAATTTCGTCGGCGCTGTTATTGCCTTCGTCGTTAATGAGCAGGGTGTCGGCGTCGGGGGCGGTTTCGAAGACATTGATCCCCATGTCGTTGATCATCTGAATGATGTCTTCAACCTGATCTGGATCAGAAATATCTTCCGGAAGGTGGTCGTTAACCTCGGCGTAGGTTAAGTAGCCCTGTTCGCGGCCCTTGGCAATCAGTTCCTTGATGCGTGACTGTTGTTGGCTGACGTCGCTCATAGAGTATCCGTTGTTGGTGGGTGGCTGAACACAAACGTCAAATTATAGCCTATCTGCGGGGGGCTGTCTCGTCATTGCAAGGCTCGAATAGCGGCTATTCGCTGGTCTCATCTCGACGCTCAAGTAATCGTTTTAGCATGCTAATTAATTCTGGGCTGCGTTTATCACTAGATAGCTCGAGCCAAATCGAAAATGCCGTTTTGCGGTCGTGATCATTGAGCTGACTTTTAGTGCTTAAATACTCGATTCGTTGTTCTACGGTTTGTTCGTTAAGATCCGAGCGGAGCAGGGCGTCGACAATGTCCTGGGACTGTTTGGTGTAAGTGTCGACTGCCTGGCCGGGGATGTTGGCCAGGTCGGTAGCGGCGATTCCCGCTAGTACTTCACCTTGCTCCTGACCATGTACGCCGCGCCAATAACCAAGAATGTGGTTAAGAGTATAGTCGGGATTTTTCTCTAACAGAGTGAATAAACCGTGAAGTATGTCTATATCGTCGAGCTCAAGTTTTAGTAGGGCCTCGGTGCGCTCTATGTTTTGCGCTAGCGAAGGGTGGTTGATGAGCAGGGCAATGAGGCAGTGTAGTGGCTTGAGCTGAATGTCTGTCGATGCGGACGCGGGCCGAGCTATTGTGGTGTTTGTGTTTTGCCCCTCGCCCTCGCCCTCGCGCTGTTCATAATCCTCTGGTGCTGGATAGTTGTCTTCTATGGGCGGGGGCTCGGCGTCGGCGTAGTGCGCGCCGTAATCATCGTAATTGCCGTTGTCGGTTGCTGCCTCGTCCCACTGTGGTGGTGTTTCACTAACTGGTGGTGCAATTAAGCCAGTTAAAGTGTCAGTGGCAAGGCCGGTTTTTTTGGCCAGTTGGTCGAGCAGTAATTGACGGAAAATACCAGCGGGCAGCTGATGGATCATCGGCGCGGCGAGGGTGGCGAAACGTGCGCAGTCATCGGCCAGTGTTAGGTCAAGGCCCTCCTCGCAGAGGGTGAATAGAAAGGCCGAGAGTGGTGTGGCGCTGCTAATTAGATGGCGGAAGCGTTCGTTGCCGATTTTTCGTACCAGGGTGTCCGGGTCTTCGCCCTCGTCGAGAAAGAGGAACTTGGCACTACGTCCATCCGTCATCAGTGGCAGGCTGGTCTCCAGGGCGCGTTTGCCCGCCTGACGTCCGGCCTTGTCGCCGTCAAAACAAAAGACTATTTCACTGGTGTAGCGGAAGAGCTTTTCCAGATGAGCTTCCGATACGGCAGTGCCAAGGGTGGCCACAGCATTTTCGATCTCGTGCTGGGCCAGGGCGACGACGTCCATATAGCCTTCGACGACCAGTAAATTGTCATTACTCTGGCGACTGCGGTTGGCCTCGTAGAGGCCGTAGAGCTCGCGCCCCTTGTGAAAAACCGTGGTCTCCGGCGAGTTGAGATACTTGGGCTTATCGTCGCCGAGTACACGACCACCAAAGGCGATGGTGCGTCCGCGAGTGTCGCGAATGGGGAAGATAATACGTTCGCGAAAGCGGTCGTAACGTTTGTTTTCCTCCTCTCGATTGACCAGTAGACCGGAATCGGTGAGCAGGGCGATGGTTTCGTCTTCGACCGTATCGTTGCTTCTTAGCTCGTCGTCATTCTGTTGCAGGCGACTTTCACCAATGGCGAGCAGTAAATTATCCCAGCCGGGCGGGGCGTAGCCAATGTCGAAATTGCCGGCAATTGCGCCGCTCAGGCCCCGTTGTTTGAGGTAGTCCACGGCCTGATGAGCGCTGTTGTGTTGGCGCAGTTGCTGTTGGTAGAAGCGTTTGGCCTCGTCAAGAATCTCATACAGTGCTTTGCGGCGCTTATCGTGCGGATTGTTTTGCTGGGCTTCGCGGGGTACCTCCATGCCAACCAGGGCGCCGAGTGTTTCCACTGCCTGCGGGAAGTCGACATGGTCGTAGTCCATTACAAAGCCAATGGCATTGCCCCCGGTGCCGCAGCCGAAGCAGTAGTAAAACTGTTTCTCGGGATTGACTGAAAAGGAGGGGGTTTTTTCGTCGTGAAAGGGGCAGCGAGCGGAGTGATTTTTACCGGTTTTGCGCAGTTCCAGACGTGCGCCAATCACATCGACGATGTCGACCCGGTCGAGCAGGTCGTCGATAAAGCGCTGTGGAATTAATCCGGCCATTGGTTTGCGACTTGCAGGTGCGGGGCGTCGTTAAAAGTGGGCTCTACACCTGCAGAGTGGGGCTATGACAGCCGAGCTTTAATTTGCTTACTGACGGCACCCATATCGGCGCGGCCCTGTACTTGAGGTTTGAGAATGGCCATCACCTTGCCCATGTCGGACATCGCCTGGGCGCCACTGTCGGCTACGGCCTGGTCGATAAGGGCCTGCAGTTCTTCGGCACTGAGGGCGGCGGGCAAAAATTCGGCAATAACGTCGAGTTCAATTTGTTCTTGCTCGGCCAGGTCGTCCCTTCCTGCATCCTTAAACTGGCTCAATGAGTCGCGGCGCTGCTTACTCATTTTGTCGAGAATGGCCAATACACGGGTATCGTCCAGCTCGATGCGTTCATCAACCTCTATGCGCTTAATCTCGGCTTGAATCAGGCGAATGGTGCCGAGGCGGGGCTTGTCTTTGGCGCGCATTGCGGTTTTCATTTCGCTGGTGATGCGTACTTTGAGTGTTTCTTCGCTCATGGCAATTTTCCGGCTCTAGTGGTCGTGTGTGAGTGATGGCGAGTTGTCATTAGAGGTCTTTAAGTGTCGCGCTATATTGAGCTGTGATAACAACTTAGTAAAGGCTCGTGACGACAGGGAAAAGTACCAGGAACGAAAAAAGCGCCGACATGCGACGCTTTTTAATATCTGCAGGTATTGGCTATAAGCTTGCCCGAGTTTTGATTGATAGACTCGGGCAAAACCTTGCTATGTGCTACTCCATGGAGGGGTAGGTAAATACCTCAGAACTAAGTTACACCTTGAAAAAGGTGCTTAGTACATCCGTTGCAGCTTGCGCGACTCGCGTTGTACCTTCTTAGCATGGCGTTTAACAGCAGCGGCAGCTTTGCGCTTGCGACACCAGGTGGGCTTCTCGTAAAACTCGCGACGGCGAACTTCGGCGAGAATACCGGCTTTTTCGCAAGAGCGCTTGAAGCGACGCAGAGCGATATCGAAAGGTTCGTTTTCTTTAAGGCGTACTGAAGGCATCTATCCTCTTTCCTGTTTCTTGGCTATCTGTTAACGATCTAAGTTGCGGGCTTAGGCTCTTCGTATCACCGGCATAAACCACATAAAATTTGTCTACAGCCCCTGTTGGGGTCGCGTATTCTATACACTTGCCGTCTCGGGTGCAAAAGTTTTTTGCTCATGTCAGTGGGCCTAGCTTAGCCCTGCGGCGGGTGGTTTTCACGGCCATTGCACTTTATTATGCGCGCGGACGAATGTAAGGGTCGCTTTAATAGTCTGTTAGGGCGGCTTTGGGGGAGATAAATGCGAATACTGGGCATAGAAACATCCTGTGATGAAACCGGCGTGGCGATCTATGACAGCGAGGCAGGCTTATTGGCCGATGCCTTATATAGCCAGGTTGAGGTACACGCCGACTATGGTGGCGTGGTGCCAGAATTGGCCTCGCGGGATCACGTACGTAAACTCTTGCCGATGATCCGCCAGATACTGGCCGATACCTCACTGCAGCCAGGCGACATCGATGGCATCGCCTATACCGCCGGTCCGGGCCTCATTGGGGCCTTGATGGTGGGTGGTTCGGTGGGGCGTTCACTGGGCTATGCCTGGGGTGTGCCGACCCTTGGTGTACACCACATGGAGGGGCATTTACTGGCGCCAATGCTTGAAGATCGGCCGCCGGAGTACCCCTTTATAGCCTTGCTGGTTTCCGGTGGGCACACCCAACTAGTGAGTGTGCGAAATATTGGCGAGTACGAAATTCTCGGTGAATCTCTTGACGATGCCGCCGGCGAGGCCTTTGATAAGGCCGCAAAAATGCTCGACATGGATTATCCGGGTGGGCCCCGCATCGCCAAGTTGGCCGAGCGGGGTGAGGCTGGGCGTTTTCGTTTTCCCCGGCCAATGTGTGATCGCCCTGGCCTCGACTTCAGTTTTTCCGGCTTGAAAACCTTTACCTTAAACACCGTTGCCAAAGAGCGTGGCGATGAGGTATTGCCCGATGAGCAAACCCAGGCCGATATTGCCTGGGCTTTTCAGGATGCGGTGGTCGATACCCTGGTGATTAAATGCCGGCGCGCAATCAAGGAAAGTGGTTTAAGTACCCTGGTGATTGCGGGAGGTGTGTCGGCTAATATTTGCCTGCGCGAGCGTCTTGAAAAGGCCCTGGCCAAGCTAGACGCGAAAGTTTTCTATGCGCGCAATGCCTTTTGTACCGATAACGGCGCGATGATTGCTTATGCCGGCTGCCAGCGGCTGATGGCCGGGCAGCACGATGACCTGACGATTCGTGCCGTGCCGCGCTGGCCCCTCGATACCCTGCCCCCTTTACAGAAAAATAAGCAGGCTGTTGCCACAGCCGTAGAGGAATAAAACATGGATATTGTCTATATCCGCGATCTACAGATTGAAACCATTATTGGCATTTACGATTGGGAGCGGGAGGTGCGCCAAACCATTTCCCTCGACCTGGAAATGGCGGCAGATATCCGCCAGGCAGCGGCGAGCGATGACATACAGCACACCCTCAATTACAAGGCGGTCGCCAAGCGCTTGATTGCTTTTGTAGAGGAAGCGCAGTGTTTGCTGGTTGAGCGGCTGGCGGAAGAGATTGCAAACATTGTACTCAGTGAGTTTGAGGTGCCGTGGTTAAAG
The DNA here is from genome assembly GCA_002162825.1 of Gammaproteobacteria bacterium 54_18_T64. GTDB lineage: Bacteria > Pseudomonadota > Gammaproteobacteria > Pseudomonadales > Porticoccaceae > Reddybacter. The sequence continues at coordinate 44,406 of MAAU01000096.1, read as the reverse complement.
TTGCGCCTCAGCAAGCCGGGGGCACTGCGCGGTTCGAAAGATGTGGGGATTATTATCGAGCGAGGTGAGAAGCCAGCATGAGCGCTGCTGTTTTGCGACGGGTTTATCTAAGCCTGGGTAGTAATATTGATCGCGAGAAAAACATTCTCGCCTGCCTCGATGCCCTGGCCGAACACTTTGGTGAATTAATTATTTCACCGGTTTACGAAAGTGAGTCCGTGGGTTTTGCCGGTGATAGTTTCTACAATTTGGTGGTGGGTATCGATAGCGACTTGAGTGTCGGTGAACTCGCGGTGATTATGCGCGATATTGAAACGGCCAATAAGCGCAGTCGTGTGGGTCCTAAATTTGGCCCGCGAACACTGGATATAGATATTTTGACCTGTGGTGAGTTGAGGGGTTTGGTCGACGGGGTTGCCCTGCCGAGAGATGAGCTTACCGAAAATGCCTTTGTGCTTTTACCCCTGGTTGATATAGCCCCCGATGAAAGGCATCCGGTCAGCGGTGCAGCCTATTGCGATATTGCGGCCAATTTTAAAGGCCGTGAGCAAAAACTTTGGCGCATAAATTTTAGCTGGCAGGGGCGCCGTATTTCCAGTCAGTGAGGATGTTGCTCTGCGAATAATAAGCGCCGATAAATAATTATTTCGGCGGTTATTTTATAACAATTATCGAGTTCTTTGATGTCGACACTGGGAGTAAAAAATCCGCTCTCCGGGGTTTCTGGTTGTTTTTTAGGTGACCAAAAATTATCAAAACCGGTCAATATCGAAAAAGTTTCCTCGGGCTACAAGGGTCATGGCTAAATCTCCAATCCGTTAATATCAATGTGCTACGAAATTACAATGGGGTTTATCGCCGGCGATTCAAGGGAGTTGGCAAAGAGCTGGGGCTATGTTGATCCAGATCAGGTGATTTAAACGAGGTGTTTGCCGCCGTCGACGGCGATGGTTTGACCGCTTATATAGCTGGCGCTGGTAATGAGGAATTCGGCTAAGTTGGCAATGTCGTCACTACTGCCCATGCGTTGTAGTGGAATGGTTTTAATTAATTTATCTTGTGCGCCGCTGTCATTGGCATCGTTGTTTTCTGGCCAGAGAATGACGCCTGGGGCAATGCCGTTCACCCTGACGTTTGGCGCTAGCTCTTTGGCCAGGGTTTTGGTCAGCATTTTATTGCCGGCCTTGGCGATGCAATAAATACTGTGGTCGTTTAAGGGTTGGTGGGCGTGAATATCGGCAATGTTGACGATGCTGCCACCATTTTTCTTAAGCTCGCCGGCCAGGGCCTGGCAGAGGAAGAAGGGGCCTTTTAAATTACTGCCAATTAGCTCGTCCCACTGAACGTTTGTCGCGCACGGCAGAGGCGTTGGATAAAAGCTGGAGGCATTGTTGATGAGGGCGGTGACTTGCCCCCAGTGAGCAATGCTGGCTTTTGCCAGCTGCTCAACGCTGGCGAGATCGAGCAAGTTAGCTTGCAGGGCACGAGCGGAATCGGCGCGAATGGTATTGAGCTGTACGCAGAGTTTGTCGGCGTCGGCAGCGGACTTTTGATAGTGAATGATCACCCGGTAACCGCGCCCGTGTAGTCGCGCTGCTATGGCCGCACCGATGCGTCGGGCCGCACCGGTGATTAATACGACAGGGGCTTGCTCAGGCATTCTCGGTTTCAAGGTCACGCTTGTGCTCAAGCTTATAATCGCTGATGTATTCAAGGCGCTTCTTATCGATGGCTGCACCGATGGCTGGGCCTTTTAGGCCGGCGTTGACAAATTCTGCGCTGGTAATGGTGGTCACTTTATTGGCAAGGTTTTGCAGCCATTGTGCGGAGGGGTAGTTCACCTCTTCAAAGCCGGTGCGGCCTCGGGCATCGGCGGTGCAGGCGAGTAAAAAGCAGTGCAGTGACTCGGGCTGGCGGAACACGTCCAGGCCCTTGAGGACTTTTAATACCGTGGCGGGGCGCAGGGTGTCGATTTTATGGCAGAGCAGGTGATAGCGGGTGACGACAATGGCCAGCTTACGAAAGCGATTAGGCACCCGCAAACGCTCGCAAAAGGCTTCTACCAGGGGCACGCCGGCCTCTTCGTGGCCCATGTGGCGGGGCAGTATATGCTCGGGGGTAATGCCTTTGCCCAGATCGTGCATCATCACGGCAAAGCGCACGCGTGGGTCATTACTCAGTTGCGTGGCCTGGTCCATGGCCATCAGCAGATGAATGCCGGTGTCGACCTCGGGATGAAAATCGGCGCGTTGGGGCACCCCGAAGAGTTTTTCAAGCTCGGGGAAAAGCACCGCGAGTGCGCCGCATTCACGCAGTACTTGAAGATAGGTGCGCGGTGATCCCTCTGACAGGGCCTTGAGGGTTTCGCTCCAGACTCGTTCCGGGCTCAGGTATTGCAGTTCACCGCTGTCGGTAATGTCTTTCATCAAGGCCAGTGTTTCTGCCGCAATGCTGAAGCCGAGGTGATGAAAGCGTGCGGCGAAACGGGCGACGCGCAGTACCCTTAGGGGGTCTTCAATAAAGGCAGCGGAGACATGGCGTAGCTTGCGCTCGGCAATATCTTGCTGGCCGCCGTAGGGGTCGACCAACTGGCCATTACTGTCTTGGGCAATGGCGTTAATGGTGAGGTCGCGGCGCGAGAGGTCCTGTTCAAGAGTAACGCTGGCGTCGGTATGAAAAATAAAGCCGCCATAGCCGTGGCCATTTTTACGCTCGGTACGGGCGAGCGCATATTCCTCCCCGGTGTCGGGGTGGAGGAAGACGGGGAAGTCACTGCCGACGGTGCGAAAGCCGAGTTGCTCTAGTTCCTGGGGTTGTGCGCCAACCACGACCCAGTCGCGATCCTTAACGGCAATGCCGAGAAGTTTGTCACGCACAGCGCCGCCCACCAGATAAGTATCCATAGCCTTACTTTAGCTGTTTCAGACTTGTTTGGCAGCAGGCTTGGCCGACTTTTGAGTGGTGAGCAGCTCTTTCAAAAAATGTCCGGTGTGTGAGCCCTCGGTGTCGGCGACCTGCTCAGGTGTGCCGGTGGCGATAATGCGGCCGCCGCCACTGCCTCCCTCTGGCCCCAGGTCGACCACCCAGTCTGCGGTTTTAATGACATCGAGGTTATGCTCAATCACCACCACAGTGTTGCCGTGGTCGCGGAAGCGGTGCAGTACAGTGAGCAACTGCTGAATATCGTGAAAGTGCAGGCCGGTGGTGGGCTCATCGAGAATATACAAGGTTTTACCGGTATCGCGTTTAGACAGTTCGCGCGACAGTTTGACCCGTTGCGCTTCACCGCCGGACAGGGTTGTCGCCGCCTGCCCCAGCTTGATATACGACAGGCCAACATCGCTCAATGTTTGCAGCTTGGTGGCGATGCTGGGCACGGGGCTGAAAAAGTCCAGGGCATCTTCAATGGTCATATCCAGCACCTGGTGAATATTCTTGCCCTTGTAGCGAATTTCCAGGGTCTCGCGGTTATAGCGCGCGCCCTTACAGGTGTCGCAGGTGACATAGACATCGGGCAAAAAGTGCATTTCGACCTTTTTAACACCATCGCCCTGACAGGCCTCGCAGCGCCCACCCTTGACGTTAAAACTGAAGCGACCGACTTTATAGCCGCGCGAGCGAGCCTCCTGTGTGCCGGCGAACAACTCCCGCACCGGGGTGAAAATGCCAGTATAGGTCGCGGGGTTGGAGCGCGGTGTGCGGCCGATGGGACTCTGGTCGATGTCGACACACTTGTCGAGCTGCTCCAGCCCACTAACACTGGTATGGGGCGCAGGGGTCAGGGTCGTGGCTTTGTTCAGGGCTGTCGCCGCGAGGGGGTAGAGGGTTTCGTTGATCAGGGTTGATTTGCCCGATCCGGAGACCCCGGTAATGCAGGTCAGCAGGCCGATGGGAATATCGATATCCACCGCCTGTAGATTATTGCCGTCGACACCGCGCAGGCTGAGCTGGTTTTCAGCATCGTTGGGCGTGCGTATCGCGGGCACTTCAATGGCTTTGCGACCGGACAGGTAGTCCCCCGTCAGGGAGCGTTCCTCGGCGAGAATATCCTCGACCTGGCCGCAGGCGATCACCTCGCCACCGTGCACTCCAGCACCGGGGCCGATGTCGACCACGTAGTCGGCGGCGCGAATCGCCTCCTCGTCGTGCTCGACCACAATCACGGTGTTGCCGAGATCGCGCAGGCGCACCAGGGTGCTGAGCAGGCGCGTATTGTCGCGCTGGTGGAGACCGATGGAGGGCTCGTCGAGAATATACATCACGCCGACCAGGCCCGCGCCGATTTGGCTGGCCAGGCGAATACGCTGAGCCTCACCACCGGAGAGCGTTTCGGCGCTGCGGTCGAGGGTCAGGTAGTTGAGTCCAACGTCGACCAGAAAGTGCAGACGGTCGCGAATTTCCTTCAATATTTGTTCGGCAATTTGTGCCTGCTGGCCGTCCAGTGCAAGTTGCTGGTAGTAGGCCGCCAGGTCGCCAATCGACAGGGCGGTTACTTCGGGCAGGCTTCTTTCATCGATAAAAACATGCCGCGCCGCTTTGTTGAGGCGCTGGCCGTCGCATTCGGGGCAGGACTGAGTATTTTGGTATTTGGCTAAATCTTCGCGTACCGTTTGCGACTCTGTCTCCCGGTAGCGGCGCTCCATATTGGGGATAATGCCCTCAAAACAGTGGGTGCGCTTATACACGCTGCCGCGGTCATTGACATAGTTAAAGGCGATTTCTTCACTGCCGCTGCCGAACAAGACCTTTTGTTGTTGCGCGGAAGTCAGCTCTTCAAAGGGCGTGTCGATGTCGAAGCCGTAGTGGCTGGCCAGCGAGGTGAGCATGTTGAAGTAAAACAGATTGCGCCGATCCCAGCCGCGAATGGCGCCTTCGGAAATCGTCGCCTCCGGGTGTTGCACCACGCGATCGACATCGAAAAACTGCTTAACACCCAGGCCGTCACAGCCGGGGCAGGCACCGGAGGGGTTGTTAAAGGAAAACACCCGGGGCTCCAGCTCGTTAATGCTGTAGTTGCACACCGGGCAGGCAAAGCGGGCGGAAAAAATATGATCGGGCTTGTCTTTGTCTTCGTCGTCCATATAGGCGGCGAGCACTAAACCCTCTGAAAGCAGCAGGGATGTTTCGATAGATTCCGACAGGCGCAGGGCGATATCGTCCCTCACCTTGATGCGATCCACCACCACTTCAATGGTGTGCTTCTTGTTCTTCTCTAAATCCGGTAGCTCGTCGAGTTCATAGATTCGACCATCGACGCGAGCGCGGATAAAACCCTGGGCGCGCAGTTGCTCAAACACGTGTAGGTGTTCACCCTTGCGCTCGCGAATCAGCGGCGCAATGATCATCAGCTTGGTGCCTTCACCCAGGGCGAGAATTTGGTCGACCATCTGGCTGACGGTCTGCGCCGCCAGCTTCTCATTGTGCTCGGGACAGCGCGGCTCACCGGTGCGCGCATAGAGCAGGCGCAGGTAGTCGTAAATTTCGGTAATGGTGCCCACTGTGGAGCGGGGGTTGTGGGAGGTCGACTTTTGCTCGATGGAAATGGCCGGCGATAAACCCTCAATGTGGTCGATATCGGGTTTTTCCATCATCGACAAAAATTGCCGGGCATAGGCCGAGAGCGATTCAACGTAGCGCCGTTGGCCCTCGGCGTAGAGCGTGTCAAAGGCTAGAGACGATTTACCCGAGCCCGACAATCCGGTGATCACCACCAGCTTGTCGCGGGGGATATCAATATCAATGTTCTTCAGATTGTGGGTGCGCGCACCGCGCAGTTTGATCATTTTCATGGGCAGGAGCTGGTTACCGGGCAAACCGGGGATTATAGAGCCATCTGTAGCTTATCCGTTAGTACTGCATTACGCCGCGCGTATTTCGCCAGGCGAGCGGGCCTATATTGTGCTAGCGGATATGCTATCCTGCGCGGCTAAATTCCAAGCCCCATGGGCAGTGGCTGTGGCCCACGATACTTTGATTCTATGAAATTAAAAAACAAACTTAAATCTGATCTCGAAGATGCGCTTTTTCAGTGCCGCCACTCCTTTATCTCGGCGGCCATTTTTAGTTTGTTTATCAACTTGCTGATGTTGGTGCCGGTGGTTTACATGCTCCAGCTCTACGACCGAGTCATCCCCAGCGGCAGCATGTCGACTCTGTTGATGTTAACGCTGATCACTATGTTTCTGTTCGCCACCATGGGTGGTCTGGAGTGGGTGCGCTCGCAAATTCTGGTCAAGGTCAGCACCCGCATTGAGTGCCTGCTCAACGAGCGTCTCTTCGCTATCTCCTTTAAGCAGTCGCTCTACAGTGGTGGTCAGAAGGCCAGTTCCCAGGCGCTGGATGACCTCACCTCGCTGCGCCAGTTTATGACGGGCAATGGCCTGTTTGCGTTTTTTGATGCGCCCTGGATACCTATTTACATCGCCGTAATGTTTCTGTTCCACCCCTGGGTGGGTTTGATGGCGGTGATTACCGCCTGTATTTTAACGGCGGTGGCCATCGTCAACGAAAAGGTCACCAGTGGTGCTCTGGCGGAAGCCAACGGTGTGGCGATGAACAACCGTGCACGACTCAATAAAAACCTGGTCAATGCCGAGGTGATTGAGTCCATGGGCATGCTCGCCAGCATGCGCGCGCGCTGGCAGAGCGATAACTACAAGGTCTTGGATCTCCAATCTCGAGCCAGTTCCAATGCCGCACTACTGGCGGCTATTTCCAAGGTGCTGCGCATAGCCTCCCAGTCACTGATATTGGGCCTCGGTGCCTATTTAGCGATTGAGCGAGAAATTTCACCGGGCTCGATGATTGCCGGCTCTATCTTGCTGGGTCGAGCCTTGGCGCCGATCGATCAAATGATCGCCGGCTGGAAGGGTTTTATTGCCGCTCGCGGCCAATATGCCCGTCTCAATGACTTGTTGAGCAAAATTCCCGCCGACAAAGACAGAATGTCCCTGCCAGCACCGACTGGTGTGTTGCGAGCCGAGGGCGCCGTGGTGGCGCCGCCGGGTGCCAAGGCCGCGGTGTTGAAAAATATCAGTTTCACCATAGGCAGTGGCTCCACGGTGGGTGTTGTTGGCCCCAGCGGTGCCGGTAAGTCAACCCTGGCTCGGGCGCTATTGGGTATTTGGCCCGCGGCGAGTGGCAAGATTCGCCTCGATGGCGCCGACGTCTTTACCTGGGACAGGGAAGAACTGGGTCCCTACATCGGCTACCTGCCCCAGGATGTCGAATTGTTTGAGGGTTCGATTAGCGAAAACATTGCCCGCTTTGGCGATATCGACGCGACTAAGGTGGTGGCTGCCAGCCAGGCGGCGGATGTTCACGAGATGATTTTGCGCCTGCCCGAGGGCTACGACACGGTGATCGGTGCCGGTGGCGGCACCCTGTCCGGTGGTCAACGCCAGCGTATCGGCCTGGCTCGTGCCCTGTACGGCGATCCGGTGCTGGTGGTGCTCGACGAGCCCAACTCCAATCTCGATGATGTCGGTGAAGCCGCCCTGGCTAAGTCCATCATCGGCCTTAAGCAGAAGCAGGTCACGGTGATTGTCATCACTCACCGCACCAATATCCTCGGTGCCATGGACTATTTGATGGTCTTAAAGGAAGGTCAACTGGCCGCCTTTGATACGCGCGACAAGGTCCTGGCGCAACTCGCCCAGGCGCAGCAACCAGCTCCAGCACCGCAGCCGGTGCGTCCCGCGGCTCCGGTTGTGTCGGCGGTGGTTGATTAATATGACATCCGATAGCCCTGTGATTGAGAACCCGGTAATGCCTATAACTTCCCCAGAGACACCTGTTCTCGACATCGATGATGCTCGTATACGCAGTATTGGTCTGGTTATTTTGCTCATTACCTTCGTGGTGTTCGGCCTTTGGGCGGTATTGGCCCCCCTCGGTGGCGCAGCTTTAGCCCCCGGTGTGGTGGTCGTGAAGTCCCACCGCAAGACGGTGCAGCACCTCGAGGGCGGTATTGTCGAGCGCCTCCTGGTCAGGGAAGGTGATACGGTCAGTCGCGGTGATGTCCTGCTGGAGCTGGATGACACCCAGAGCGGTGCTGAAATGGGCATTGTCAACGGCCAGTATATTGCCGCTCGTGCGTTAGAGGCGCGCTTAATCTCCGAGCGCGATGGCGATATTGCCGTGGTTTATGACCAGGCCTGGCAGCAGACGCAAGATGCACACATACAAGAGGCGGTGCGCGGGCAAAATCAGATTTTCCTGGCGCGCAAAAATGCCCACGATGGCGAGCGCGCGGTGCTCGAGCAGCGCATTGGCCAATTGCACACCCAGGAAGAGGGCCTAACGCAGCTGAAAAACAGTAAGCAGGCGCTGATGATCTCCTACCAGGCGGAGATTGATGATCTCAAAGAACTCTTAAAGGATGGCTTTGCCGACAAGCGCCGCCTGCGGGAATTCGAGCGCAGTTATGCCCAGAGCAGTGGTGATATTGCCGATCTCAGTTCCCGCATTGCCGCGATTAAAATCAAGGTAGGTGAAACCCAGTTACAGGCCCTGCAGGTTGACAAGGAGTTTCAGCAGGAAGTGGCCACTGGTCTGGGCGAGGTGCAGAGCACGAATTTTGAACTGCGCGAAAGAATACAGGTGCTGAGTGATCGTGTGCGTCGCGCCAAGGTGCTGGCGCCGGTCGACGGCATGGTAGTGGCTCTCGCGGTGCACACCGAGGGCGGTGTGGTTCGCCCCGGTAGTGCCCTGATGGACATCGTGCCCCACAAGGAAAGCCTGATGGTTGAGGCTCAGGTGCAGCCTCTCGATATTGATCGCGTCAAACCCGGTCTCCGGGCCGAGGTGCGCTTTAGTGCCTTTGCCCGCGCCGACACCCCGGTATTTGAGGGTGAAGTCCTCACTCTGTCGGGCGACCGTTTGATTGATGAAGCCACGGGCATGCCCTACTACCTGGCGCGTATCACGCTGACCTCCGAGAGCAAGACAAGCCTGGATGAGCTGGAGGGCATTTACCTGATCCCCGGTATGCCCGCCGAGGTGTTGATTAAAACCGGAGATCGCACCCTGTTTAAATATCTCGCCCAACCCTTTAGCAATATGTTTGCTCGATCATTTATTGAGGACTAGGGGCAATGTTACCGCGCGCCTATTTACTAACTGCCCTGTTGTTACTGCCTTGCGTCGAGGTTTTTAGCGACGACCTGTTGACGGTTTACCGAGCCGCAGTGGCAGGTGACCCACGATTAAAACTTGCCGCTTCAAAACTGGGCATTGGTCGGGCACGCCAGCAGCAGGCCGTGGGCAATATGCTGCCCCAACTACGTGGTAGTGGCTCATTTTCGGAGAACCGCCAGGACCTGGAGAAAGGCAATTTCAGTAACGGCGGTAGCGATAGCTTTTCGGGTGAGAAGTACAACTTGATCCTCACCCAAAGCCTCTTCGATATGCCGAAGTACTATTACTGGCAGAGTCAAAAACAACTGAGTTCCCAGTATGCTGCGGAGCAGGTAGATGTTGCACAGCAGTTAATGCTCGATGTGGTGAGCGGTTATTTTGCCGTATTAGAGGCCAGGGATGAGCTCGCCCTGGTGGGTCATGAAATAGCGGCCACGGAAAGTTTACTGCGCCAGGTCGAAGGCCTTTTTGAAAAAAGCCTGACGCGCATTACCGAGGTGTTGGATGTCAGGGCCAGTTACGATGCTCTATTTGCCGACCAGGTATCGGTCGAAAGTCAGGTGGCCATTGCCCGACAACAACTTCAAGAGCTGACGGGCGCAGAGCTTGGCGCCTTGATGCAGCTCGGTGACGAAGTGGCGTTTAGCGCCGTGGAGGATTCTCTGGAGCAGTGGATTGCCCGAGTCGTTGCGCAAAATTCGGCCCTGGCCGGCTTGCACAATGCAGTGGCGGCGGAAACCTACGGTCTCAAGGAAAAGAAAGCGAGCCGCCTACCGGTGGTCGATCTGCAGTTGAGTCACCAAAAGAGTGATATCGGCTATGAGAACTCGTCTCGGCCAAAAACAACCACCGACTATATCGGCGTCAATGTGGTGGTGCCCCTGTTTACCAGTGGTGTCACCTCGGGGCGCATTAGCGAAGCCTCACAGCGCCTTGAAATGGCCCGTTATGGCTATGAAACGGAGTATCGCGCCCTGGTGAAGGAAGCTCGCGATGCCCTGTTACAAACCAATGCCAATGTGCGACGCATTGAAGCGACGAATAAGGCCCTCAACTCCTCGTTGCGAGCACACGAAGCGATGCTAAAAGGCTTTAAGCTCGGTGCGGTGACCAGTGCCGATGTGCTCGATGCCCAGCGCAATGTGTTTCGCACACGCAGGGATTTAAACCGGGCGCGCTACGGCTACGTACTCAACCGTACACGCCTGCTCAAGGTCAGCGGTATGGTGAGCGAGCACGAGTTGGCGCAAATAAATCAGTGGTTAGTTGTCGAGTCGGGCCAGTCCAGTAAGCCGCTCTAAGTATGGTGCTGGAGTTCAACTACCTTGCGGGGATTGTCAGTGGAGGACGGGGCCGTGAATCATGAGTCAGAACAGCCCCTAAGCTTATTGGTCGACCTTACCTCGTTGCACGCCCCGCTGACGGGCATCGGTCGCTATACCCTGGAGATACTGTGCCAACTGGCTCAACGGCCCGAGCAGGTAGAGTTGCGCGGCTTTAATGATCAGCGCCACTATGAACCCCAGGCACTGCAGGCTATGTTGTCTGCAGTCGATGCGCCACAAGACGACGCACCTTCATTATCTTCTTCTCTTACGTACAGAGCCTGGCCCCTGGCGAAACGGTTGCTAAAGCATATTCCCGGTGCCCGTTTGGCACGGGCGGGTTTGCACAATAAGCGCATTGCCAGGGCTTCGGCGCAAACCGAGGGCAGCATTCATTGGCAGCCCAATTTCATCCTCGGTGCAGCCAGGGGCCCTGCCATGGTCTCGGTCTACGATTTATCCCACGTGCGTTTTCCCCACTTCCACCCGCCCGAGCGCCTGCGCTGGCTCGATACGGGTCTGGCCAGTACTCTGGAGCGGGCCGATCACGTGATGACGGTATCCCATTTTAGTAAGGCCGAAATTATCGCAGTCTACGGGCTGCCCGCTGAGCGCATTAGCGTGGTTTACCCTGGTGTGGCCGCTAGCTTTCAGCGCCGCTGTTCTGAGGAAGAGCTGGTCCGGGTCAGAGAACTATACAAACTGCCCGCGCAATACCTGCTATCGCTGGGCACTCTCGAGCCACGAAAAAACCTCAAGGGTCTGATACAGGCTTACGCGACCCTGGCCCCGTCTTTACGCCAACAATTTCCTCTGGTTTTGGTGGGAGGGCAGGGCTGGAACCACGGTGAAACCGACGAGCTAATAGCGCGTCTCGAGTCTCGCGGTGAGGTCTTGAAACTTGGCTACGTGCCTCAGGAGGCACTGCCCCAGCTCTATCAAAATGCCAGCGCCTTTGCCTATGTGTCACTCTATGAGGGTTTTGGCATGCCGGTCGCCGAGGCCATGGCCAGTGGTGTGCCGGTGATGACCTCTAACTGTGCCAGCATGCCCGAGGTGGCCGCTGGTTGTGCCGAGTTGGTTGACCCCCAGGATATCGATAGCATTAGTGCGGGCTTAAATAATCTGCTGGGGGGGCTTGGTACTGCCGCGCAGAGTGGTGAGGCAGTGCGAGAGGTAAGCGCAAACTACAGTTGGCACACGGCTGCCGATAGTGTTTTTGATGTGGCCAGTGAGCTACATCAAAGTGCTTGAAGGTGGTGTGGACATTTAATGCTGAGTTTACGTTCGCTGGCATCAAAGATGGGAGAGGAAGATAAGCGCAAGCATTTTTGGGTGTGCTTTTTTTTGCAATTTCTATTTTTACCCTGGCTCTCGGTGGGCTGGGCAATTAGCTTGATCCTGCTTATTGGAACTCTTAAGGAGTGCTGGGATCAACGTTACGGTTCGGGGTTTTGTTGGTATGACATGCTCGCCAACGCCCTGGGCATGGTCGCCGGACTCCTTGCCTTTATGGCATTGCAGGCTCTGGGCTTGACCTTTGTTAGAAGCTAGCTCTTGCCAGAGGCGGGCTAGAACCAGGGTATTTGTGAGTACGTTTTAATTTTTGTAGTGACGGGGTTTACGGCCCCAATAAAAATGGAGTTAGGCAATTGAATACAGCGATGATTACCGGTGTGACGGGCCAGGACGGCGCCTACCTATCCGAGTTATTACTCGATAAGGGTTATAAGGTTATTGGCACTTACCGGCGCACCAGTACGGTCAATTTTTGGCGTCTGGAGTCCTTAGGTATTGCCGCTCACCCCAACCTGGAGCTGGTCGAGCACGACCTAACCGATCAGGGCAATAGTATTCGACTGATTCAAAAATATAAGCCCGAAGAAATCTATAATTTGGCGGCACAGAGCTTTGTCGGTGTTTCTTTCGAACAGCCGCAAACCACCGCCGAAATCACCGGTGTTGGCGCCCTCAATTTACTGGAGGCGATTAGGATAGTGGATAGGGATATTCGCTTCTATCAGGCCAGTACCTCGGAGCTCTACGGTAAGGTGCAGGCCATTCCCCAGTCGGAGGAAACACCATTTTATCCGCGCAGCCCCTATGCAGTGGCCAAGTTGTTTGCTCACTGGTCGGTGGTCAACTACCGCGAATCCTACGATATGTTTGCCAGCAGCGGCATTCTCTTTAATCATGAATCCCCCCTGCGGGGCAGAGAATTTGTCACCCGTAAGATTACCGACAAAGTGGCGCGCATTGCCACGGGTGATAAGACACCACTGGAGCTCGGTAATATCGATGCCAAGCGCGACTGGGGTTTTGCCAAAGAGTATGTCGATGGTATGTACCGCATGCTGCAACACAGTCAGGCCGATACCTTTGTGCTGGCCACCAATGAAGCGCACACCGTTCGCGAATTTGTCACTCTGGCCTTTAATGCTGTTGATATACCCCTGGAGTGGAGTGGTGAGGCTGAGCAAGAAACAGCCCACCATGCAAAAAGTGGGCAGCTACTGGTGCAGATCAATCCGAAATTTTATCGCCCCGCAGAGGTGGAATTACTGATTGGCGATTACAGCAAGGCGGAGAAGGTTTTGGGCTGGAAACCCCAGACGCGACTCAGCGACCTGTGCGGCATGATGGTGGCGAGCGATTTAGAAAAGCTGGCGGCAGGGCAGGACTTTTAAAATGGCACAGACCGAAGGCTGTGTATGGCTCATCGGCGCCGATAGTTTCACCGGTCACTATCTCCGTCCCACCCTCGAGGTAGAGGGTTATCGGGTCGATGTCACACCGGTCGACATTACCAGCGCCGCTGCCGTGCAAAGCGCAATGTTGGATATTCAGCCGCAATACATCATCAACCTGGCGGCGATCAGTTTTGTTCCCGACGGTGCGGATGCCACTATCTACGGCGTTAACTGCCTTGGCGCGGAGAATATATTAGCCGCGAGTCTACTACTGAAACAGCCGCCCAGGCGTATTATTCTCGCCAGCAGCGCCAATATTTATGGCGCTCAGCAGCAAGAAGTCATCGACGAAAATTGCCTGCCAAACCCCATTAATCACTACGGCTGTAGCAAATGGTCGATGGAGCAGATTGCTAGAACCTATGCCGACCGGCTTAACATCACCATCACCCGCCCCTTTAACTATACGGGGCGAGGGCAGAAGGAAAAATTCCTGGTGCCTAAAATCGTCGCCCACTTTCAGAAAAAAGCGTCGAGCATAGAGCTGGGTAATGTTGATATCTGGCGTGATTTTTCCGATGTGCGCTGGATCAGTCGAACCTATAGCCAGCTATTATCGGCACCGGGGCCTGAGCTGAACATTTTCAATCTCTGCTCGGGACAGCTCATCAGCATTCGCGAAATTATTGCCACCCTGGAAAATTTGAGCGGACACAAAGTTGAAATAAAGGTGAATCCGGATTTCGTCAGGCAGGCCGATATTGTGCGACAACGTGGTGACAACGGGCGGCTCGTGCAGCGCTTCGAGCAGCTGTTAGCCCCTCCCGCCTTTGAAGAAACACTGGCCTGGATGCTGGAGGCATAGTGTGGGTAGCGCTACCTTGAAGGCAAAAGTACGGCAGTTAATTGACAACCGTTTCTTTATTATTACCGCCATAAAAATGGATTTTAAAGCGCGCTTCTCGAGAAGTGTCTTTGGCACCTTGTGGGCAATATTGAACCCCCTGGTAATGGTGGCGATTTATGCCTTCATCCTCTCGAAAATCATGCAGGCCAAGTTGCCGGGTATAGAAAATAGTTATGCTTATCCAATCTATTTAATTTCCGGCATTGTTGGTTGGACTCTTTTTTCAGAGGTCGTGTCGCGCTCCCTCGTGGTCTTCATTGAAAATGGTCACTATTTAAAAAAGCTGTCCTTTCCCCGCAGTAATTTGGTGTTTGTTGTTCTCGGGGCTAGCTTTGTTAATAGTGTGATACTACTCGTTGCTGCGATGGCTATTTTCCTATTGCTCGATTTCCCGCCCGCTTGGAGTCTGCTCTGGCTGGTGCCAGTGGCCTTGCTCACGGCCTTGTTTGCCCTGGGCATAGGGGTCAGTGTTGGCGTGCTCAATGTTTTTCTCAGGGACATGGGCCAGGTTGTACCCATTGTTTTGCAATTAATGTTCTGGCTTACCCCCATTGTCTACACCATTAATATTATTCCAGAGCAATCGCAACACTGGCTGGCGATGAACCCGCTTTTTGTCATTGTCGAGATGTATCACGATATTTTGGCCTACCGGGTTGATCCGCAAATGGGCTCGTTGGCAAAATTGTTATTGATGGCAATTGCGACGAATGTCTTTGGCTTCGTACTGTACAGGAAGGCGAAAACAGAAATCGTCGAAGAATTGTGAGCATGTTAAGACTCCGCGGTGTTGGCAAGACCTATATAGAGTATCCGGGCTTTCATCACCGTCTTCTTTCATGGTTTGGTATTCAGACTTCGCGCTTAAAGCGTCACGTGATTCTTGAAGATATCAATTTAACCCTGGAGCGTGGCGATGCCATCGCCTTCGTCGGTCAAAATGGCGCGGGTAAAAGCACCCTGCTGAAACTCATTACCGGCATCCTCGCGCCCAGCGATGGCACGATAGAGGTAGCCGGAAAAATATCCGCTATTTTAGAATTGGGCATGGGTTTCAATGGCGACTTTAGCGGCCGTGAAAATGCCCGTAACACCCTCAGTATTATGGGTTATCACCCTGAAGAAATTGATCGGGTTATGCCCGAGCTGCAGGCCTTTAGCGAAGTCGGTGAATACTTTGACCAACCCGTGCGCATTTACTCCAGTGGCATGCAAATGCGTGTTGCCTTTGCGGTGGCAACGGCCTTTCAGCCGGAAATATTGATTATCGATGAGGCCCTCTCCGTTGGTGACGCCTACTTTCAGCACAAAAGTTTTGCTCGTATTCGCGAGTTGCAAAAGCAGGGCACGACACTATTGATTGTGTCGCACGACAAGCAGGCCATCCAAAGTATTTGTAATCGCGCAATATTGCTCGACCAGGGGCGTATTGCAAAAGAGGGTAAACCGATCGAGGTGATGGATTATTACAATGCCTTGATTGCAGCCAAGTCCAATGCCGAAATACAAACAAAGCCCACCACCGATGGCGGTCTGCAAACGATATCCGGCGATGGTAGGGCACAGATTTCTAACATCAAGCTCTACAATAGCCAGGGTGTAGAAACTGATGAGTTGCGAGTCGGTGAGCTGGCCACACTGGCTTTAGAGATTGAGGTCAAGCAGCCAATTGATCAGTTGGTTTGTGGCTTTATGCTCAAAGAGCGCTTTGGCCAGGTGATTTTCGGTACCAATACCTGGTTTAGCGAGCAGGTGCTGGACGACCTGAAAGTCGACGAGCCACTTCGTCTGGAAATTCAGTTCGAGGCAAAACTGGGGGTGGGTTCTTACTCCTGTACCCTGGCGCTCACCGGCGGGGCGACACACTTGCAAGACAATTATTACTGGATTGATTTGGCCCTGGTCTTCAAGGTACTCAATCTCGATAAGACAGAATTTATCGGCACCAATTGGCTCGACCCACAATTTACTATTCAACGGGGCTAGGAATATGCAGGATGCGTTTTATCTTCGCCTGGAAGAGCGTTTTAGAGGCAGTGAGCAACAAATAGCCGAGCGCCTTCGTCAATACTTACCACTACTCGAAAGTTTAGAGGCTGAATGCCTCGAACAACAGGTTCAAGCCAGCGCCCTTGACCTAGGTTGTGGTCGTGGTGAATGGTTGAGCTTGTTGAGCCAGCGCCAGTGGCAAGTCGCCGGTATAGACCTCAATGCCAGCATGGTTGAGCGCTGTCAGCAGCAGGGCTTTGATGTTTTCAAACAGGATGCCCTGGCCTGTCTAAAGGCACTGCCCGATCAATCACTGAACCTGATCAGTGGTTTTCACATTGCCGAACACATTGCCTTCGATGAATTGCTGGAAATTATTTGCCAGGCCCATCGTGTGCTTTTGCCGGCGGGCGTATTGCTGCTCGAAACCCCGAATCCCGAGAACCTCGCCGTCGGTGCCCATACCTTCTATATGGACCCCTCTCACCGCCATCCTCTGCCACCTCAGCTCTTGCAGTTTGCTGCCCAGGAGCAGGGCTTTGCCCAGGTGGATGTACGTCGCCTCAACGGTGCCGCTCGGCCGCAAAATGCCATGGCCTTTGGCGACCACATTGAGTGGTTTTTAGAAACGAATTTAGACTACGTTGTGCTGGCGCAAAAACAGGGCCAGACCCCAGCTACAGAGACCCTGGTTACAGCGGCGCTCGATAATATTGGTGAGGCCAACCCTCACCACATCGAATTTTATGGTTTGGCTCGCGAATACGTGCAACAGACCCACCAGCGTATTGAAAAGGTGGACCGCGATTACCAGCGTGTAGCCCAGGAACAACAGAACCAGATAAACACGCTTCTGCAACAAACCCAGTATTTGCAGGAAGTCGCTTCGCAAAGTGAAGTGCATATTAAGCAGCTTCAGGAAACAGTGGGGCAAATACAAAACAGCGGGTTTATGCGCCTGGTGGGTGCGGTGAATCGCGTTAAACGTTTTAACGTCTACAGAAAGCACCATGGCTTTAAGGCGACCGGCCAGCTTGCGTACAAGAAAGTAGGCAATGGCCTGGCACGGCGAGTCATGGCGCGGCCGAAGTTACAAAAAAATGCCCTGAGCTGTACCCGTAAATCGCCGAAAATGAGTGCCTGGTTACATAGCTTTTTAGCCCTCGAGACGCCCGTTTCTGAACCAGTTTTCGACACACCCCGAGCCGGGGAAATTTGGCGCGACCTGAACGAACCCTAAGGTAAAGCCATCGCCTGAGACTTAAACCTTTAACCTGGTGTTGGGCGCGCTCGCAAAATACAGAAAAAATAAAATCCTTACGCCCTCTGAATAAGATCAACTCTTGCGGCAAGATCCACCAACTTGAGAACTCTATGAAAATAGCCATTGACCTGCAGTCCTGCCAATCGAACTCAAGGCATCATGGTATTGGTCGTTACTCAATGGCCATTGTGCGCGAAATCATCAAGCAAGCGGGTAGCCAGCACGAAGTATGGGTCTTACTCAATGCGCAGTTGAATCCGCAGACCATTGCCGAGATTGAAAACGATTTACAAGATCTGTTGCCGGCAGCCCGTATTATCACTTTTCAGGTGCCCACGCCCAATGATGCCCACAGTATTTATCAGGCCAAGCAGTGTGCGGCGGAAATTATCAGAGAGTACTTTATCGAGGCCCTGCAGCCCGACGTGCTCTACCTCACCAGCTTGTTTGAGGGGCTCAACGATCACGCGACTACTAGTATTGCCGCGTTTTCAGACAATATCCCGGTTGCTCTGATTCAGTACGACCTCATACCTTACTTGCAGCAAGATGTTTATTTGCCCAATGATGAAATTCGCTACAGTTATCTGAAAAAAATTGCTTCATTAAAAAAGGCCGACAAAGTGCTGGCCATCTCGGCCTATGTCAAACAAGAGGTCGAACAAGCTCTTGATATAGCCGCGGACAAGGTCGTCAATGTCAGCACCGCCGTCACCACCCATTTTGCCCCCGATGCCGATAGGACAGAGGCCGAAACGATTCTCGCCGGCTTTGGCCTCGAGGCGGCTTACATTCTCTACGCCCCCAGTGGTTTTGATGTGCGTAAAAATGTGCCCGGCTTGCTTCGGGCCTATGCCCTGTTGCCCCCGGCTGTACAGCAGGCTTATCCACTAGTACTGGTGGGCAGGGTCGACGAGCCGACAAAAACGGGCTTGCTCAAGTTGGCGAGCGAGCTGCAAATTACCGGTCAACTGGTGTTCGGTGGTTATGTGAGCGATGCCGAACTGCTGGCTTTTTATCAGTGTGCCGCGCTCTTTGTTTTCCCCTCTTTTCACGAAGGTTTTGGCTTGCCGGCTTTGGAGGCGATGACCCTGGGCATCCCAACAATCGGCGCTAATCGTACCAGTCTGGTTGAGGTCATCGGTCTTGAAGCGGCGTTGTTTGACCCCGATGACCACCTTGAAATGGCGACCCTGATTGAAAAGGCCCTCACCAATGTCGATTTTCGCCAACAATTGATTGAGCACGCCAGTAAACAAAGTCAGGCCTTTAGCTGGGAGAAATCGGCAGCCACTGCGCTGGCCGTTCTCGAGCAATGTGCGCAAACACGTAGCCAGCGCCCCGAGGCCGTGCCCACTCTTGAGCAAGATAGCCTCGCGTATAAAAAGCTGATCGCTGCCTTGCAGGCATTAGACTTGAGCGAGCAAGACAAACTGCAGGTCGCCAATAGTCTGGCCCACAATGAACATATTATTCGTCAGGCCCTACGTCTCAACCGGGCAGCGCCGAGCCAGCCCGTTTGGCAAATCGCAGGCCCCTTTGATTCGAGCTACAGCCTGGCCTTGCTCAACAGAGAAACCGCCAAAGCTCTCGCCGCTGAGCACTGCGATGTCAGCCTCTATTCCACCGAAGGCCCTGGCGACTATGAGGCCGATGCAGGCTACCTAAGTCAACACGCCGATATCGCCGCTCTCCATCAACAGCGCCTCGAGCAAGGCCCGGTCGACATCCTCAGTCGCAACCTCTATCCGCCCCGCGTGCGAGACATGAACGCCGCCACTAATGTTATCCACCATTTCGCCTGGGAAGAGAGCGCCTTGCCCATACCCTGGGTCGACG
The DNA here is from genome assembly GCA_002162825.1 of Gammaproteobacteria bacterium 54_18_T64. Lineage (GTDB taxonomy): Bacteria > Pseudomonadota > Gammaproteobacteria > Pseudomonadales > Porticoccaceae > Reddybacter. The sequence goes on along the minus strand of MAAU01000096.1, from coordinate 25,254 downwards.
ACTTTAATTTCTACTTACAGGGTATGAGTTGCCTGTCGACCCACGTCGAAAAAATCATGCGCGACAACGGTCTCGCCATTCCTTTGATTACCTCCGGCTGTGGTGTCGATCACTGGCAGGCTATCACGGTAGACAAGTCCTATAGCATTAGCGCAAAGCCCTTCCGCTTTTTACATGTCTCCTCGTGCTTTCCCCGCAAGGGGGTCGACGTACTGCTACAGGCCTATGGCGAAGCCTTTAGCGCAAATGACCCCGTCACGCTGGTGATTAAAACCTTCGCCAACCCCCATAACACCGTGGGTGAGCAGCTTTCTATTTGCCAGCGTGATGTTGTTGACTACCCGGATGTACTGCTAATTGAACAAGATTTAAGCGAGGCCGAACTCAAAGCCCTCTACGAGCAGTGTGACATTATGGTCTGCCCCAGTCGGGCCGAAGGCTTCGGCCTGCCCATGGCCGAGGCCATGCTCTCCGGCCTGCCGGTGATCACCACCAACTGGGGTGGTCAGCTCGATTTTTGCAATCAGCAAACAGCCTGGCTGGTCGATTATGATTTTGTACCTGCGCGTAGCCACTTTCCGGTATTTGATTCGGTATGGGCCGAGCCTCGTGCCGCCCATTTAAAAGAGTGCTTGTTGGCGGCTTATGCCGCTACACCCGAACAGCGTCAGGTGAAAGTAGAATCCGCACAGCACTTACTGCAGCGTGACTTTCAATGGCGTGATGTCGCATTACGCCACCGCGAGTTTGCCCAAAACCTTAATGGCGAGCAGGGCAAGCAAGCGCGGCCGCGCACCGCCTGGGTCACCACCTGGAACACCAAGTGCGGTATTGCCGCCTATGCCAGGGGTCTAGTCGACTACTTGCCCCGCCCGCCGGCCTTGATTTGCGCCAACACCAGCGAGGGTCTGCTGGCAGCAGATGGCGCTAATGTACGGCGCAACTGGAGCGATGGTAGTTTAAGTGCCCTGCAGGCCGACCTGTGCGAACAGGCGATAGACGTGGTGCTCATACAATTTAATTATTTTTTCTATGATTACGTCGAGCTTACCCAGCTAATCGACGAATTAGTGGCGCGCAATATAAAGGTCGTGCTCGAACTGCACTCCACCCACGACCCCGACTTTGCCCCCGAAAAAGCCCTGCGCCATTTACAGCCTGCCTTACAGCAGTGCGCGACGATTTTAGTACATTCGGTAAACGACCTGAACCGCTTAAAGCAGCTCGACCTCGTTGCGAATGTCAGCCTCTTTCCCCTCGCCATCATGCCCATGCCCGACATAGAGCAACCGCTAGAGCAAATAATTGCCGAGCCGCAATTGTTGCAAGCCCTGCAAAACCCCGAGACCTTTGTTCTGGCGAGCTATGGCTTCTTCCTCCCACACAAGGGTTTGATCGAATTAATCCATAGCTTGCAGGGTTTGCTAAACGAGGGCATCAACTGCCACCTGCTAATGCTTAATGCCCAATATCCGGCCGAGGAGTCGGCGCGCATTATTGTCGAGGCCCGCCGCACCATCCGCGACCTGGGTCTAAGCGTTCACATTACCCTCAAAACAGAATACCTGGACGACGTCACCAGTCTTGGTTATCTCAAGCAGGCCGAGTTGATTGTCTTCCCCTACCAGGCAACGGGCGAGGCGGCCAGCGCCGCAGCTCGCCATGGTATTACCACCGGCCAGCCCGTTGCCACCACGCCACTGGCAATATTCGATGATATTAAGGACATTAGCCATCAACTGCCCGGTTGCGAGGTGGCAGACATAACAGCTGGTCTGCAAGGTCTGGTTCAGCAAATTAAAGTCCAGTCGCCGACTGTCATCGAGACCGCTGAGCGGCAGGCAAGTTGGTATCGCGCCCATACTTATCCGTTGTTGGCCAAGCGTTTACATAATATCCTTAGTAGCGGCGTGATTAAGTAGGGCTGATTTAGAGTGTTTGTTAAAGGCTTGTTAAGGACTTGGTCTGCACGGTGCGGCCATCCTTGTTTTCTGTGACGCTAATCCCTAAATAGGGGGGGTAAAGCTGAATTTCGCTGTGTAAATGAGCTGTTGCTTTGAAATGCATAAGCGACTGTGTGGTAAATCACTTTATATGCTAAATAGCCTTGAAGTTTTGGGTGACGTGTGGCTGCTTACTTAGTGAAATTGTTCGTTTTTTTAGCTTTTTTTGGCCTTATCTTGACTATTTCTATTTCAGCCCTGGTGAATTGTTTTAAAGCCAAAATATCTGTGCTAGGATTCCGCCCGCGTGTCGCTTGGTTGTATGACCATGCTTACATGTGAGCTAGACGGAGCGGGACGCAAACCATGTGGGCCGTGAATGTGAGGAACACAGGCGCGGCTATTTAGATCGGATGGCCGACGGGCTTTACTTAAAACTTCGCAATAATAAGAAGGCGTTAGGTGAGATCTAAAATGTCGATTTCGATAATTTTTTTTGGAGATACATAAGAATGGCAACAACTACTCAAGCAATTGAAGAAATTTATATCGGCCTCCTTGGCCGTGCTGCCGATGCCGGTGGTTTGGCTTATTGGACTGCCGAAATTGACGGCGGCACTTTAACTTTGGAGCAACTTCGCTCAAATATCGTCAACGAGCAGCCCGAATACGCGGCTGACCTGGGTTCAAAAACCCGCACTCAGGTGGTGAGCGAGCTTTACAACCGCCTGTTTGAACGTGCTGCCGAAGCCGAAGGCCTGGAATACTGGGTTAATGGTGATGGTTCTACCGTCAATGTTGATCAGCTAGTGTTGGCTCTGTCTGCTGGTGCCGCCGCTGCCGATCGCCTGGTACTGGACAACAAGGTTGAAGCTGCTTCTTATTACTCTGCTAATACTTTGGACGCTGACTACACTGCTGATGGCGCAAAAGCTTCGGTTGATTCGGTTGATGCGACGACTGCTTCTATTGATGCGTCTAAAGCGGCTACCGATTCTGGTACGCAGACAGCTGGCTCGACGTTTACTTTGACCTCCTCTGTGGATACGTTCACCGGTACCTCCGGCGATGATACTTTTGTTGCCGACGATACAGGTACTGATACAGCTTCTGCAGCAGACACACTCGACGGCGGCGCGGGCACAGATACCCTGAAAATCTTTTCAGATGGTGGCGCATTTAGCTTGCCAGCATTGACCAGTATTGAAACGGTTGAGCTGTTTGATCACAATCAAGCGGCGGACTTTTCTGCACAAGCCTCGCTCACTACTGTCAATGTAAACCGTGGTGAAGGTGATGCTACGATTACAGTTGGCGCAGGTGTCACTGTTGGTCTTAAGAGCGTGGTAATTGATGCCGCTAATGGTGGTGCTGGAAAGCAAACAATTGCCTATAAGGCCACTGATACAAGTGCAACACTAAATCTGACAGCTGTTACAGATGGTGCTAATGATGCTAATGAAGATGTTGCCATTACCGGTGCTGCATTAACGGCTGTTACTGTCAATGCTACCGGCACTAAGTCGGAGTTCGATGCACTGGATTTGGCGGCTGCCAAAACTATCACCATCAATGCTGCCGTTGACCTCAATGCACCTGTAGAAACTACAGGTGTTGATGGCACTTTGACTGTAACAGGTGCTGGTAAAGTTACACTGGGTGCGTTAGATGATGGTATCGATACAGTTGATGCCTCTGCGAATACTGGTGGTATTTCTTTAACCCTGGATGCTAATACTGAAACCGATACCAAGGTGACAGGCGGTTCTGGCGACGATACTGTTACTACAAACGGCACATTGGCGACTACCCACACCACCGCTATTGATGGTGGTGCCGGTACCGATACCATCGTCATCGCTGCTGTAGCTGACTTGAATGCTGCTGACGAAGGTGCGCGTTACGTTAACTTTGAAACAGTGCAAACAGCGACTTCCTTCAACATGGCACTTGTTGCCGGTTTGACAGGCCTGACGGTAACAGCAACGGCTGGTGCGACTTCATTTACTGGTTTGACGGCGACACAAGCGGCAAATGTGACTGTTAACGGTGCGGTTAACGCTGCAGGCATTAGCTTTGCTCTGGCTAATGACACAGGCACAACAGACTCATTAAGCCTGGCCTTGGGTGATAGCAGCGTTGCCGCCGGTGTGGCAATCGATGCAGACTCCATTACGGCAAATGGTTTTGAAACTATCAATCTTGCGACAGCATTTGGTGCTTCTGCAACAGCCGGTGCGCAACGTACAGCCACCGTCGCTGATTTCACTGCTGATAAAGTAACTGCGATCAACTTAACTGGTGCTGCTTTCGATCTAGAAAACGTGGCCACAGCTAAAGCAGTAACCATCGATGCCTCCGCCCTGATAGGTGATGGTGCAACATCTTCGTTGGGTCTAACAGCTGCAGGTTCATTGTTTGCAGGTTCAACTGTAACGGGTTCTGGTTTTGTTGATACAGTAACTGTTGGTGCTTCAGGTTCTACTTATAACCTTGGTGCTGGCAAAGATGTTATTACTGCTGCTACTCAAGCAATTATTGCTGCTACTACTATTGATGGTGGTGCTGATGCCGATATATTGAGAATATCTGAAGCTGCCGCGACAACTGCTACGTTAACTATTGATGACAATACGTTTAAGACAATATCAAATGTTGAGACAATTGACTTCTCTGGTGCTACAGCTGGTCTTTTCACTTGGACATTAGGTGGCTACGCTAATGCTATAGCAACTGCTTCTGGTGGTTTGATTACTGCAACTGCGGCTGCTCTTGCTGGTGGTACAAATGCTGCTGATGACATCGTTGTTGATGCAAGTGGTTTGGGTGGTACAAACGCTCTTAAGTTAACCCTAACTACTACATCTGCTGGTGCCAATGATAACGATGTAACAATCACTGGTTCAGATGGTGCAGATACAATTGCCATCACTGAGGCAACTGCTGCGGCTGATGGTGAGTTCACAATCTCTGGTGGTAAAGGTGATGACACAATTACTCTGACTAAAGCAGCAGTTGGTGCAAGTGTAATTGCACTTTCTGGTGGCGCTGGTAATGATACGATCACAGGTTCCGCAGGTATTGAAACAATTACTGGTGGTACTGGTGCTGATATCATTACAACAGGTGCTTCTGTTGATATCGTGATGGTTGCTGCAGGTGATTCTGACTTTGGAACAATTACAACACCAAGTGTTGATGTAACAAATGCAGATATCATTACTGTAATTGCAACAGATACATTGAACCTAACGGGTGCACTAGAAACTGAAGCTGATTACGATAACTTTACAGAAGTAGCTGCTGGTGGTGCAATCACTACTACTCTTACTACAAATGAAGTTGGACAGTTTGTTGGTGTATATGACAGTGCAACTAATATGTTTACTTCAAGTGCTACTAATGCTGCAGGCACCGCTTCAACAACTGATGTTGACGCATTGTTCTACACATATGCAATCGCTGACGCGACTGATACTGTTGCAACTGAAGGCTTAGTTATCATTGGTGTTGCTGCTCAAGTAGATGGCGCAATTACAAATGGCATCATTACTTTTGCCTAATTTGTAGATCAAAAAGTCAAAGCTTAGAGGACGGGTTCAGGCTCGATTTTATTAAGTCTTTGTCTTAGCAATAAAAAAGCCCTGGCTAACGCTGGGGCTTTTTTATTGGACAAAAAAAATGAAATGGGGTCAGACTGAACCTCCCCCAGTTTGACGGATACTTTAAATTAGCGACAATGTCGCCAAAGGAGTATCCCAATGACCCGCAAGCGAAAGCATTAAAGGGGTCAGACCCTTTTACCACTTTTTCCAGCGCACAAAATTAAAGGGGTCAGACCCTTTTTCCGTAAATCAAAGGGGGCAGACCCTTTTGCCATAAAGAAATGGGGTCAGACTCGAATTAATTAAGTCTTTCCCTTGTCCACAAAAAATTAAAGGGGTCAGACCCCTTTGAAAGGATGCTGTAACTGTAAACCTCCCCTAAACTAGGGGCATCCATATTTAGAATTAAAGGGGTCTGAACCTCCCCCAGTTTGACGGATACTTTAAATTAGCGACAATGTCGCCAAAGGAGTATCCCAATGACCCGCAAGCGAAAACCTTATAAGACTTAAAAATTAAAGGGGTCAGACCCCTTTGAAAGGATGCTGATAGGCCAGCTTACCCCTGGCTGGTGTTTTGCTAAATAGGCGCGTACGGTTACCACAAAAGTAGTAAGCGGAGTTAGATATGGCTACGACATCAATACGTATTGATAGCTCACTGTATGAGCAGGCTAAGCAAGACGCCTTTGCTGAGCATAGAACTATCTCAGGCCAGCTTGAATTTTGGGCTAAAGTAGGTCGTGCCGCATTGGATAATCCAGACCTACCAGTGAGCTTCATCGCTGAATCATTGGCTTCTCTTGCGGAGTCAAGAAGTGACGCAATGCCATTTATACCTATGTCAGCGAAATGATATGGACTGTGCTGCAAACAAGGCGGTTTGCACGTCAATACAAAAAACTTCAGCGGAATATTGCCTGTGAAGTGGATGAGGCAATTGGCTTCGTTGCGGACTCGCCAGCGAAAGGTACTCGAAAAAAAGGTGATTTAGCTGAGCTATATGTTTATAAATTCCATGCCAATAATCAACTTTACCTTCTTGGCTACACATTTGATGAGACTGTAAAGCTGATATACCTGGAAGCAGTTGGAGCCCATGAAAATTTTTATAAGAATTAAAGGGGTCAGACCCTTTTTCGCACTAGCGCAAGCCTCTGTATGATCGAGTATTTTAATGGGTGTCCATGCATGCCTGAACCCCATATAGAATCATTATGTGCCGTAGTGATAGCGTAGCTGGGCGATTAATATCGCCTTATCTGCGCATTTATAGACAATACGATGTTCATCGTTAATACGGCGAGAGCAGTAGCTGGCAAGGCCGTGTTTTAGCCGTTCGGGCTTGCCGATACCTTCGTAGGGTGAACGTTGTATTTCTTTAATTAGCGTATTTATTCGCTTCAGTATCTTCTTATCTGTGCCTTGCCAGTACAGGTAGTGGTCCCAAGCTAGGGAGGAGAAGATGAGCTTCATTCAATAAGCTCTTTTTCACTGCCTTTATTGGCTTCAAGTTCGGCAATAGATTCTAGCAACTGTCTGGCGTTAGCTGGTGAGCGCAGTAAGTAGGTGGTTTCCTCCATGGCCTGGTAATCTTCTAGTGACATCATTATTACGGGGCTTTCGCTTTTACGCGTGATGATGACGGGGGCATGATCGGTGCAGACTTTCTTCATGGTACTGGCAAGGTTGGCGCGCGCGGTGGTATAACTTATTGCATCCATAGTTTACTCCAAAACAAACCTGTACTCAAAAACGTACAGGAACTGTAGCTGCAGGCAGTAACGGCGTCAAGTGTGCCGGTATTTAAGATAAAAGGGGTCAGAGCCCTTTAGCGGCCCTGGAAATTATTAACGAAGGAAGCCATGCCACGTAAACGCCGGTTTTTCTTACCCGACATTCCTGTCCACGTCGTGCAACGCGGTCGTAGTCGTAACCCCGTATTCTTTGATGACGAGGATTACACGGCATACCTGGCTTGGCTCTCAGAGGCGAGTGCGCGCTATGGCTGTGCCGTGCATACTTATGTACTGATGACCAATCACGTACATATCTTGGTGACACCTGCCGATGAGCATGGCTTGAGCCAGATGATGCAATACCTGGGGCTACGCTATGTGCCCTATATTAATCATCGTTATGCCACGAGTGGCAGTATTTGGGAGGGCCGTTTTAAGGCTTCTTTAATTGATAGCGATGATTATTTATTGGCCTGTATGCGCTATATTGAATTAAATCCAGTGCGTGCAAACATGGTGGAACGGGTGGAGGATTACCGGTGGAGTAGTTACAAAAATAACGCGCTGGGCCAGGGCGAAGAATGGCTTCAAGACCACGAATTATACCGGGCTTTAGCGAGGACGAAGGATAGGCGTTTACAGGCATATCTAGCTTTGTTTGATGCGGATTTTTGCGGCGATACGCACAGCGACATCGATAAGGCCTGGCGAACGGGTACCCCCTTGGGTGGTGAGCGCTTTAAGGCCAAGATTGAGAAGGTTTTACAGCGTCAGGTTGGGCAGAATAGGCGAGGGCGGCCTGTTATTACGGTTGGCGAACAATAAAACAGAGCTGGCCAAGTTTCTAATACTTCTCACAGAGGGCTTGAATTATTACCTTGCGCACCAATTATTTATTGGCGGCTATAAGCAGCGTGTATCAAGGGGCCTGGCTGCAGGCCCTTTCAATCGACTATTTAACAGCGAGAAAAGTATGACCGATCAAGAGCCCACATTAACCCACGATGGTAAAGACTATAAAATCGCCGATTTATCGGATGAGGCTAAGAACCAATTGCAGAGCCTGCAGTTGGCTGAGACAGAGATCAAGCGCTTACAGATGCAGTTGGCGATGATTCAAACCGCGCGCAACGCCTATCAACAAGCATTGCTTACAGCCCTGCCACAAGATAGCCATTAATCTAATAAATACTTTACTGCCAGCGGTGCTGGCTAGTGGCAAGGACGTCGTTGTTGTACCCCATAATATCTCAGACCTGCAATGTGGCCGGGCCAATCTGCTGGGTAGCGTGACTTGATGCGCGTTGCCATTGTTCACGATTGGCTCGATAGCTGCGGCGGTGCCGAATGGGTACTTGAGCAGTTGTTGATTTGTTATCCGGGTGCCGATGTCCTTACCCTGGTGGATTTTATGCCAGATGAGGAGCGTCGCTTTCTCGATGGGCATAAAATCACCACCAGCTTTATTCAGCGCCTACCCGCTGCTCGACGCTATTTTCGCCATTGTCTGCCTTTGATGCCCCGTGCGATTGAAGGGCTAGATGTTAGTCAATACGATCTGGTGATTTCCAGTTCCTGGGCCTTTGCCAAGGGCGTTAAGTGCCGTCCCGCCCAAACCCATGTTAGCTACGTGCACACGCCGATACGCTACGCCTGGGATCTACAGGAGCTGTATTTACAACAGGCGATACGTCGCGAGCCCCTGCGTAAACTGGCGCGCTTTTTTCTCGCTCGTCTACGCCTCTGGGATATTAAAACAGCGGGTCGCGGTGGCCAGCTTATTGCCAACTCGCATTTTATTGGCCAGCGCATTGAGCAGTGCTGGCAGCGCCCGAGCGTGGTCTTAAACCCGCCGGTTGCCCTGGATGATTTTACTGCTACTGAGGGCAAGGAAGACTTCTACCTCACGGTTTCGCGGCTGGTGCACTACAAAGCTGTCGAAACGCTGGTTGAGGCTTTTAATACCATGCCCGACAAGCGCCTGGTGGTGATTGGCGATGGTCCTATGTTTGCGCGTTTGCAGGCGATGGCAGGGCCGAATATCGAGCTGCTGGGCTACCAGTCGCGCGCGGTGGTGGTCGATTATTTACAGCGCGCCAGGGCCTTTGTTTTTGCCGCCCATGAGGATTTTGGCATTGTACTGGTGGAGGCCCAGGCCTGCGGTACACCGGTCATTGCCTATGGCCAGGGCGGGGCGCTGGATAGTGTGATTCCCCATACAGGCCTTAATGTAGAAAGTGAGGATAAGGCGACAACGGGAGTGTTTTTCGATCAACAAACGGCGCCCAGTGTGGTGGCTGCTGTCGAGCGCTTTGAAGATCTGCCCGAGGGTATTTCAGCTGCGGCCTGTGCGGCCAACGCGGCGCGTTTTGCGCCGGCACAGTTCCGCCGAGAATTTATGGCTATTGTTGAAAAAACAATAGAAAATACGGCAACTTGAGCAAACAGCCGAGCAATAAAATTTGCTCGGCTATTCCAAACGAAGGACTGTAATCATGATACCTGTTGTACTCTCTGGTGGTTCCGGTAGTCGCCTCTGGCCCCTTTCTCGCGCCCATTATCCGAAGCAATTTATTCCCCTCGCGAGTGAGCAAACCATGCTGCAGGAAACCCTCGGTCGCCTACAGGGTTTGAGTGCTGAGGCACTATCGCCGCTGGTGATTTGCAACGAGCAGCATCGCTTTATGGTGGCCGAGCAGTTGCGTGAGTTAGATGTGCTTGCGAAGGGTATATTACTCGAACCTGTGGGTCGCAATACCGCACCGGCCGTGGCCCTGGCGGCGTTGGCTGCTGCCCCCGATGAGATATTACTGGTGCTGCCGGCCGATCACGTGATTAATGATATTGGCGCCTTTCATTCGGCCATTGAGCTGGCTTGCCGTGAGGCCGAAAAAGGCGCGCTGGTAACTTTTGGTGTGGTGCCCACTTCTGCACAAACCGGTTATGGCTATATTCAGGCTGCCAGTGAGGGTGTGGCGAGCGAGGGTGGCTTAGTGGCTCAGCGTATTCAGCAGTTTGTTGAAAAACCCGACCTGGCGACGGCGCAGGCCTATGTCGATAGCGGCGATTACTACTGGAATAGCGGCATGTTCGCCTTTAAGGCCGGTCGCTATCTTGAGGAGCTGGCGCGTTTTCAGCCAGATATGCTCAATGCCTGTCGTGCGGCCTTCGATGGTGCCAGAGTCGACATGGATTTTACCCGCCTCGATAAAGCGGCCTTCAGTGCCTGCCCCGACGATTCCATTGATTACGCGGTGATGGAAAAAACCGATAATGCGGTGGTGATTCCCCTCGATGCGGGCTGGAGCGATATCGGCAGTTGGTCGGCGCTGTGGGATATTTCCGCTAAGGACGAGCAGGGCAACAGCTGTAAAGGCGACGTCCTGGCGGTTGACACCCACGATTCCTATTTACACAGCAATGGTCGCTTGTTGGCGACGGTGGGGATTAAAGATTTGGTGGTGGTTGAAACCGATGATGCGATCCTGGTGGCCGACAAAAGCCGGGTGCAGGATGTCAAAACGGTGGTGAATCAGCTCAAGGCCCAGGGCCGCAGCGAGCGCGAGTCCCACCGCAAAGTCTATCGCCCCTGGGGCTTTTACGATTCGATTGCCGCCAATGGTCGCTATCAGGCGAAGCGTATTGTGGTGAACCCGGGTGCGCGTCTGTCCCTGCAAAAACACTATCACCGCGCCGAACACTGGGTGGTGGTACAGGGTACGGGACTGGTGACCCGTGGCGAAGAAGAGCTCACTCTGGCGGTGAATGAGTCGATTTATATACCGATTGGCATGAAGCACCGTTTGGAAAACCCAGGGCGTATTCCGCTGGAAATTATCGAGGTGCAGACTGGCGATTATCTTGGCGAAGACGATATTGTGCGCTTTGACGACCAGTATGGGCGGGCAGAGGAAAAGTAAGTGCCGTTGACGCGCTGTCGGCTTACAGGTTCGTTCGGGTAGTACCTCTAGCCGTTCCAGTCGCAGTACTAGCCCATGGTTTTGACGGCCGACTTAACACTGCGTTGGTCGCGGTGCTTCTGTACAATGACGCCTTTCGCGACAATAGTTCGCTGTCTCCTGGGCGTCGTCGCTTAATCGCCGTACGCAAAAAGCTAAGTAACTGTAGTTAATCTAATGAATTCTTTTGAAATCCGTGCGCTGCTGGCCCTGGCCTTTTTGTATGCCAGCCGCATGCTCGGTTTATTTATGGTGTTGCCCGTTTTTGCTCTGTACGCCGAGGGTTATCCGGGCAGTTCGGCATTGCTGGTGGGCCTTGGTTTAGGCATTTATGGCCTCAGTCAGGGCTTGCTGCAAATCCCCTTTGGTCTATTGTCCGACCGCATTGGCCGCAAGCCGCTGATCTTCGCGGGTATGTTGATTTTTTTGGCGGGTAGCGTACTGGCGGCCTCGGCCGAGTCCATGGCTGGCTTGATTATCGCCCGCGCCCTACAGGGTGCCGGCGCTGTCGCCAGTGTGATTATGGCGTTGTTGTCGGATCTCACCAAAGAGCAAAATCGCACCCGTGCCATGGCCTCCATCGGCGCTAGCATTGGCCTGTCTTTTGGTGTGGCGATGGTGGTTGGTCCGATCGTTGCCAATCATTGGGGTTTGTCCGGGGTGTTTTGGCTGACCTCGGCGCTGGCGGCTGTGGGTATTTTAGTGGTGGCGTTTGCGGTGCCCAGTCCCGTGGCCCGCCACGGTGGTCACGAGGTGCTGCCAGTGCCCTCGATGCTGGGACGGGTGTTGCGCGACGCTGAATTGCGACGTCTGAATATCGGTATTTTCGCCCTGCACTTTGCGCAAATGGCGACCTGGGTGGCGCTGCCCTTGATGCTGGAGCAAACCTTTGATTTTGCCCGCGATCGTCATTGGTTACTGTATTTAGGCACCATGGGCCTTGGCTTTGTACTGATGGTGCCGTTTATTTGGTATGGCGAGTCAAAGCGTAAGATGAAACCGGTGTTTATTATCGCCGTCGCCCTGTTGGCTCTGGCCGAGTTGCTGATGGCCTCCGCTGGAACAACATTCTCCATCATGGTTGGAGGCCTATTGGTTTTCTTTATGGCCTTTAACTTGCTGGAGGCCTCGCTACCTTCGCTGGTCAGTAAGCTCAGCCCGGCCGGTATCAAGGGCACGGCCCTGGGGGTTTATTCGACCAGTCAGTTTCTCGGCACCTTCTGTGGCGGTGTGGTGGGTGGCCTTGTCGCCCAGCAATTTGGCCATGGCGCGGTTTTTTGGGCCTCTCTGATGGCGGCGCTGGTGTGGCTGGGCTTTGCCCTTACCATGCAGCCGCCGCGCTACCTGCGCAGTGTTGAGGTTAACCTGGAGGGGCGGGGCCAGCTCGATACCAGGGGCTTGATGACGCAGGTTGCCGGTGTGGTCGATGTGGTGGTCATCCCCGGGCAAAACATGGCCTACGTAAAGGTCGATGATGAGCACTTTGAGCAGGCGCAGATGGATGCGCTGCTGGCGGCCGCGAGCCCAGTTTAATTCGGCGTCACCGCAGGTCAGCCGCCGATGGTATTTAGCCACGCTGAAGGGTTAAACTTCAGCCCGTGAGTCACTGTAACTAACGCAATGAGTAATAAGTAGGAGGCAAGTATGGCCAGAGGCATCAACAAGGTTATTTTGATTGGCAACCTGGGTCAGGACCCGGAAACGCGCTACATGCCCTCGGGCGGAGCGGTGACCAACCTGACCATTGCCACCAGTGAAAGCTGGAAAGACAAGCAAACTGGCCAGCCCCAGGAGCGCACCGAGTGGCACCGGGTGGTGTTCTTTAATCGCCTGGCGGAAATTGCCGGTGAGTATTTGAAGAAGGGCAGCAAGGTTTATATCGAGGGTTCGCTACGCACTCGTAAATGGCAGGACAAGAGCACCGGTGCCGATCGCTACACCACTGAAATTGTCGCCAGCGAAATGCAAATGCTCGACAGCCGTGGTGGCGGTGAAGGCATGGGTGGTGGCCAGGGCGGCGGTCAATATGCGCCCCAGGGCGCACCAGCGGCCCAGCCTCAGCGTGCCCAGCAAGCACCAGCTCAGGCTCCGGCCCAGGCGGCACCGGCACAAAATGAGCCGGCGGGTTTTGATAATTTTGATGACGACATTCCGTTCTAGGCTGAATGTTTTTAAACATTCTTTAAGGCCGTAATTTTTTAAACTAAGGAGCCCATGATTTTTTCAGGGGCGCCTCGAAATAGGGAAACTATTAGTGAGTACCAATTTAACCTGGCACGAAACCATTGTTAGCAAGACCGAGCGCGCGGGACAAAAGCAGCAAAAACCCTGTGTGATCTGGTTTACTGGCCTCAGTGGTGCAGGCAAATCGACCTTGGCCAATGCTCTGGAACGTGTTTTGTTTGAGCGTGGTCGCCACTGTTATTTACTCGACGGCGACAATGTACGCCAGGGTTTAAACAGTGATTTGGGCTTTAGTGATGAGGCGCGGGTAGAGAATATTCGCCGTATCGGTGAGACCGCCAAATTGTTTGTCGACGCCGGCTTGATTGTAATGACGGCCTTTATCTCCCCCTTTCGCACCGAGCGCGAGCTGGCACGCAACCTGGTGGCAGATGATGAGTTTATCGAGGTTCACGTTTCGGCTTCACTGGATGTTTGCGAGGAGCGCGACCCCAAGGGCCTGTATAAAAAGGCGCGTGCGGGCGAGATTCCCAACTTTACCGGCATCGATTCTGCCTACGAGGCGCCTGAAAACCCTGATGTTTTGATCGATACGGGTAATAACGATGTCGCCACCTGTGCCGAGCAGTTGGCCGATTACCTGGTCAAGAAGGGTGTTATCTAAGTTGATGTAAGGTGTTGGGCACTTTAAACAGTGCTTATGGCCTGCACAAAAAAAGCCCCGCGACAGAGCTGTCGCGGGGCTTTTTTATTACTGCGTGTTTTTAGCCTTTGGGTTTTAGTCTTCGAACTTCTCCAGCACTAAGGTGGCATTGGTGCCGCCAAAACCAAAGCTGTTGGACATGATGCGCTTGAGCTTCACGTTCTCGACTTTTTTCGTGACGATGGGCATATCGGCGACAGCGGGGTCGAGAGTTTCGATATTGGCCGAGACGGCGATAAAGTCGTTTTCCATCATCAGCAGACTGTAGATGGCCTCGTGTACGCCGGCGGCACCCAGAGAGTGACCGGAGAGTGATTTGGTGGAGCCAATCGGTGGCCCGTCGGTACCAAAGACTTCGCGGATGGCAGCGATTTCTTGCACGTCACCCACCGGGGTGCTGGTACCGTGGGTATTGATGTAGTCAATGCTGCCATCGGTGGTGGCCATGGCTTGCTGCATGCAACGAATGGCGCCTTCGCCGGAGGGCGCGACCATGTCGTAGCCGTCGGAGGTGGCGCCGTAGCCAACAATTTCGGCGTAGATTTTCGCGCCGCGCGCCTTGGCATGTTCGAGTTCTTCAACCACGAAGCAACCGCCGCCGCAGGACATCACAAAACCATCTCTGTCGGCATCGTAAGCCCGTGAAGCTTGTTCGGGGGTATCGTTGTATTTGGATGACAGTGCGCCCATGGCGTCAAACATACTGACCATGGACCAGTGTTCTTCCTCGGCACCACCGGCAAAGAGGATGTCCTGCTTGCCGAGCTGGATCTGCTCAACCGCAGCACCGATGCAGTGGGCGCTAGTGGCACAGGCCGAGGAGATGCTCATGTTCAGGCCCTTGATCTTAAAGGGCGTTGCCAGACAGGCCGAGACCGAGCTGCTCATGATTTGGGTGACCCGGTAGGGGCCCATTCTACGCACGCCCTTGTTGCGCAGGATGTCGACGGATTCGACAAACTTGTCGCCGGAAATACCACCGGCACCCATGATCAGGCCGGTGCGCGGGTCGGAGACGTCGCTCTCGGCAAGTTGGGCGTCATCGATGGCCTGTTGCATGGCGATGTAGGCATAGACAGCGGGGGTGCTCATAAAGCGCAGGTGCTTTCTGTCGATGTGGTCCTTGGGGTCGATATGAATCTGTCCGGCGACCTGGCTTTTCAGACCCATTTCTTTATAGTCTTCTTTGGCGCTGATGCCCGACTTACCCTCTTGCAGGGAGGCCAGTACTTCTGCCGCGTTGTTGCCGAGGCACGATATAACCCCCATTCCAGTGATAACTGCACGTCTCATGAATAATCCCTGGCCCCGTAGAGCGCTTGACTCGGTGTTAGAAGATTGGCGATTGTAACCAATTGCCTAGTACTCCAGCAATCATGTATTGATGGCTTCAGTGGGCGCTGACAGGCCCACCCTTCGGGCGTTCCTGTGGTGTCCCGCAACGTCGTTGCGAAACACCACAGGAACGCTGAATCCATCAATACCCGTTGTTAGCGTATTAGAAGTTGTCAGTGGAGGTAAAGAGGCCAACACGCAGGCCCTTGGCGGTGTAAATTTCTTTATCGTCGACCAGCATGGTGCCGTCGGCGATGGCCATCACCAGCTTGCGTTCGATGACGCGGCTGATATCCAGACGGTAGGTGACCTTCTTGTGGGTCGGCAGCACCTGTCCGGTAAATTTCACCTCGTTGGAACCCAGCGCGCGGCCGTGGCCCTCGTTACCGCGCCAGGTCAGAAAGAAACCTGTCAATTGCCACATGGCGTCGAGGCCAAGGCAGCCGGGCATCACCGGGTCGCCAGGGAAGTGGCAGTTGAAAAACCACAGGTCGGGCTTGATATCGAGCTCGGCGATCACCTCACCCTTGCCATAGGCACCGCCCTCTTTGCTGATATGGGTGATGCGGTCGGCCATCAACATATTGGGTGCGGGCAATTGCGCGGCCTTGGGGCCAAAGAGTCTGCCCTCGGAGCAGGCGATTAAATCGTCGTAGTCAAAACTATTGCGCTGGCGGGCGTCGGAATCGTTCAAAAGTAACCTCTTGCTTTGCACAGTAAGGCGCTACAGGGCGCCAGGGCGATCAAAAAAGACGCGATATTTTAGCTTAATGACGGCTTATGTCCAGTCGGTGATAGATGATGCCTTAATGACACTTTATTAGCAGCCTTGGTGTTGGTTGGGCTCGTAGCCCGCAAGTTGTTGGCTAGAGCTAACTACGGGTAAGTATTTGTGAACCAAATTACCTAATTAACATAGATTTTAGTTACAGTGCCCTACCTCAATTTGGGGGCTAAATTCGTGGTGTCAGTGAAATACCTCCCGCTAATGAAAAGGATTTGTTTGTGATTAAAAAATGCCTGTTTCCCGTTGCCGGTTATGGCACGCGGTTCTTGCCCGCTACCAAGGCAATGCCAAAAGAAATGTTGCCGGTGGTGAATAAGCCCCTGGTGCAATATGGCGTCGAGGAAGCTTTGAGCGCCGGTCTCGATGAGATTTGCTTTGTCACCGGTCGTGGCAAGCGGGCCATCAACGATTTCTTTGATACCAGTTATGAGTTGGAGCACCAGATTGCCGGTACCTCCAAGGAAAAATATCTCAATAGCATTCGTGACGTCATTGGCACGGCAAAGTTTACCTCGACCCGCCAGTCGGAGATGAAGGGCCTGGGGCACGCCATATTGACCGGTGAGTTACTGGTCGGGCAGGAGCCCTTTGGCGTGGTGCTGGCCGATGACCTTTGCATTACCGAGGGCGACAGCGTGATGGAGCAGCTGGCGAAGATTTATCGCCGCACCGGCTGTAGTGTTATCGCCATTCAGGAAATTGATGATGAAGAGATCTCCAAGTTCGGTGTCATCGCCGGCGTAGAAGAGGAGCCGGGTTTATACCGGGTGACCGACATGGTTGAGAAACCCGACCTCGCCGACGCGCCGAGTAATCTGGCCATTATTGGCCGCTATATTCTCTCGCCCTTTATTTTTGAGCTCTTGCGCCACACGCTGCCGGGTAAAAACGGCGAGGTGCAATTAACCGATGCGCTGTTATCACTGGCGAAAAGTAGCAAGGTACTGGCCTATAAGTTTGAGGGTCGCCGCTTTGACTGCGGCAGTGTCGACGGCTATGTCGAGGCCACCAACTACGTCTATGAAAATATTTATTTGCAGGGTGAGCAGTAAACCATGTCAGAAAGTTACACGTGTTTTAAAGCCTACGATATTCGTGGCCGAGTGCCCGCAGAGCTGAATGAAGGCATTGCCTATCGCATCGGGCGTGCCTTTGCCCAGTACCTCAATGCTCAGCGCATTGTGGTCGGCCACGATATCCGTCTCACCAGCCCCTCACTCTGTGACGCGGTAGTGGAAGGTATTCGCGATGCCGGTTGCGATGTCGTACATATCGGCGAGTGTGGCACCGAGGAGATTTATTTTGCCACCTTTGATGGCGGCTACGACGGTGGCTTAGTGGTGACGGCCAGCCATAATCCGATGGATTTTAACGGCATGAAGTTTGTGCGTGAGGGATCGCGACCAATCAGTGGTGACGATGGCTTGCCCGAGATTAAGGCCCTGGCGGAGCAGGGCGAGTTTAGTGACGCGCCACGCCGGGGTGATTTAAGTCACTGCGCCGACAAGGCTGCCTATATTGAACACTTGCTGTCTTATATTGATATCGACACGCTATCGCCCTTAAAAATTGTGGTGAATGCCGGCAATGGCGGTGCGGGTTCAGTGGTCGATTTACTCGAACCCCATTTGCCCTTTGAATTTATTAAGGTCCACCATCAGGGTGACGGTAATTTCCCCAATGGCATTCCCAACCCCTTGCTGGAAGAAAATCGTGCCGCCACGGCGGATGTCGTGAAGCGGGAAAAGGCCGACCTGGGCATCGCCTGGGATGGTGATTTCGACCGCTGTTTCTTTTTTGATAGTCGCGGTAATTTTGTCGAGGGCTACTACCTGGTGGGATTACTCTCTAGCGCGTTCCTGAAGAAAAATGGCGGCGGGAAGGTGATTCACGACCCGCGTTTGACCTGGAATACCATCGAGCTGGCCGCACAGTGCGGCGGTGAGGCCGTGCAGAGCAAAACGGGGCATTCATTTATCAAACAGGTGATGCGCGACGAAAATGCTCTCTACGGCGGCGAGATGAGCGCCCACCATTACTTCCGCGATTTTGCCTACTGCGACAGCGGTATGATTCCCTGGTTGCTGGTCGCCGAGCTGGTGTCTAGCTCGGGTAGTTCCTTGCTTGAGTTGATTGAAGAGCGCCAGGCGCGCTATCCCGTCAGTGGTGAAATCAACCGCGAGGTCGATGATGCCGCGGCGATGTTGGCGCGCATTGAAAAGCACTACGCCGCCAGTGCCGAGTTACTGGATAAGACCGATGGTGTCAGTATGTCGTTTGGCGACTGGCGCTTTAACGTGCGCATGTCGAATACCGAGCCCCTGGTGCGTTTAAATGTAGAGTCTCGTGGTGACGAGGCCTTGATGCAGCAGAAAACGGCGGAGTTATTGGCCTTTCTCGATGCCTAGCCCTAGCTGATATCCCGCTGGGTGCTTATTGCCAGCCATAAAAAAACCCCGCAGAGCGGGGTTTTTTTATGGGCTTAAGCCTTGCTTACTAAGCGCTGGCCAATGCGGCAGTGATCTCGACCACGGCCTTTTTACCATCGCCATACACCATCAAGGTATTGTCCATGGCAAACAGTGGATTGGGCAGACCGGCAAAGCCGGGGCTCAGCGAGCGCTTGATAACGACCACAGTCTGCGCCTTGTCGACGTGAAGAATGGGCATGCCGTAGATGGGGCTACCCTTGTCTTCCCGCGCCATGGGGTTGGTGACGTCGTTGGCGCCGATCACGATGGCGACATCGGTTTGCTCAAACGTGGGGTTGATGCGATCCATCTCGACCAATTGGTCGTAGGGTACTTCCGCCTCGGCGAGGAGCACGTTCATGTGACCGGGCATGCGACCGGCGACGGGGTGAATGGCAAATTCGACCTCGGTGCCGTTGGCCTGCAGCACATCAGACAGTTCACGTACCGCGTGCTGAGCCTGGGCCATGGCCATACCAAAACCGGGGACGATGACGACGCGGCGGGCGGTTTCGAGGATCATGGCGATCTCTTCCGCCTGAGCGCTCTTCACCTTGCCGGCATAGATCTCATCGGCATCGACGGCTTCACTGCCTTCGGCCATCACACCGAACAGTACATTGGTCAGTGAGCGGTTCATTGCGACACACATAATCTGCGTCAAAATGAGACCGGAGGCACCAACCAGTGAGCCGGATACGATCAGTACGGTGTTACCCATAATGAAACCAGCGGCCGCTGCAGCGATACCCGAATAGGAGTTCAGCAGAGCGATAACCACGGGCATATCGGCGCCACCAATGGGCAGTACGATGGTAATGCCGAGGATGCAGGCGGCGGCAATTAAGCCCCAAAACAGTGTGCTGTTGGTGGGGTCAAAGCAGAGCATGCCGAGCATGGTAATAGCGGAGATAAACAGGGCCGCATTGAGGAATTTGATGCCGGAAAAACCGATGGACTGGCCGGAAATCAATTCCTGCAGCTTGGCAAAGGCCACCAAACTACCGGTCATTGTGACTGAGCCAATGAGGACTGTAAGCATCACAAAGCTGACGGCAATACCGCCCATCACGCCACTTTCATAACCCTCTCCACCACTGGTGAGCAGATAACTTGCTGCGGCCAGGCCGAGAGAAGCACCACCACCACAACCGTTCAGCAGAGCGATCATTTGTGGCATCGACGTCATTTGAATGCGCGTGGCCATAATGCCGCCAACCGCACCACCGACCAGAACACCGGCGATGATGTACTCGTAGCTGACAATACTTTTATCCAGCAGAGTAATGACCACGGCGATTAACATACCGATGGCCGACAACATATTGCCGCGTACAGCCGTTTTCGGCTTGGTCAGTCCCTTAATACCGAGAATAAAGAAGATGGCGGAGATGAGGTAAATTAGATCCACTAAGTTAGTATTCATGATCTAGTTTTTCCTCTTGAACATGGCGAGCATGCGGTTGGTCACCAGATAGCCGCCAATCACGTTGATAGTGGCCATCACTACGGCGATGAAACCGAGGCCGTGAACCAGTCCAGAAGCACTATCGCCAGCACCGGCGGCGATAACAGCACCCACCAGAGTAATACCGGAAATGGCGTTGGTACCGGACATCAGCGGGGTGTGCAGCGTGGGCGGCACCTTGGTGATCAGTTCCACACCGAGAAATAGTGACAGCACAAAAAGTGCCAGTTGCATAACAATCATTTCCATCAGGAAGCTCCCCCTTCTTTTTGCTCAGTAGTCGTGTCGTCATCTGCGTCGAGGTCGATGGATTCACCGAGGTCGACGGAGGCGTAGCCGAGCAGTTCACGCATGCGCTTGTGTGGTACGTCGCCACTGTGGGCAACGACGGTTTCGTAAACGATCTCGTCTTCGAAATCGAGGTTTAAGTTGTTGTCATCATCGAGCAGATGATCGAGCAGGGTTTCGATGTTTTTGCCAAACATCTGACTGCCGTGGTGGGGAATGGTTGAGGCCAGGTTATCTGGGCCGATAATCGTCACACCGTGGGCAACAACGGTTTCACCGAGTTGGGTTAACTCGCAGTTGCCGCCACGTTCAGCGGCGAGATCGACAATCACGGCGCCGGGCTTCATGGCTTTCACCATGTCGGCGGTGACCAGAATCGGCGACTTAGCACCGGGGATGGCGGCCGTGGTGATTACCAGGTCTTGCTCGGCGAGTACGGCAGTCATTAGCTCCTGCTGGCGACGAATGAAGTCTTCACCCTGTTCTTTGGCGTAGCCGCCCTTGTCTTCTGAACTCTCTGTTTCCAAATCGAGTTCAATGGGCTTGGCGCCAACCGAGATGATTTGATCGCGGGCGGCGGGGCGTACATCATAGGCTTCGACGACGCCGCCGAGACGCTTGGCTGTGGCGCAGGCTTGTAAGCCGGCAACACCGACACCCATGATAAAGGTGCGCATCGGTTGTAGGGTACCGGCGGCAGTCATTAGCATGGGCATAATGCGCGGTGCCAGGCTGGCACCAAGCAATACGGCCTTATAGCCGGCCAAAGTTGCCATTGAAGAAAGTACATCCATACTTTGTGCACGGCTGATACGGGGCACCAGTTCCATGGCAATGGCGGTGGCACCGGTTTTAGCGAGTAGCTCGGCGGTGGCGGGGGAGCCCAGTGGGTCCATCATGCCTGCAATTAACTGGCCGGGCTTGAGCAGAGCCAGATCGGCTTCGCTGTTGACGTTGTTTGCACCAAAGGATTGCACCTGGACAATAATATCGGCCTTGGCAAAGACGTCGGAACGCTCGGTGCAGATTGATGCTCCAGCTGTTTTATAGAGCTCATCGGAAAATCCAGCGGCTTCACCGGCGTTGGTCTCGACGATACATTCAACGCCTTTTTTTGACCACGCCTGAATGTTGGCGGGGGTCATAGCCACCCTGTCTTCTCCGGGCTTGATTTCCCGGGGTATGCCTACTATCACAATATACGCCTCACTATGGGTCGTTCGTGCACCAAAGAAGTGCCGATTAATAAAAGGTGAAGCACCTTACATTAATTGAGCAAAAAAAAGAAGTTCGTTGGTCTGCAGGGACTTAGTCTATCTTGGGAGGGGCAGTGCGGTGTGCTTGGATGTGTTTGATCAAGGCTTTGCTCGAGCTATCCAGATCGCTGTCTTGCTGTGTTTGGCGCAGGGCCTCAAGCACGGCGGAGCTCATGGTTTTGCCAAGTTCCACAGCCCATTGGTCGAAGGCATTAATCTGCCAGATTACACTTTGTACATAGACGCTGTGTTCGTAGAAGGCCAGTAGTGCACCGAGGGTCTGCGGGGTGAACTCTTCGAGCAGTAAGGTGTTGCTGACCCGGTTGCCGGGAATGGCCTTGTGTATGGCGAGTTGGGCTGCCTCATCTTCATCGAGTCCCGAGGCGCGGGTTTCCTCCAGTGCCTGGGCGTAGCTTTTACCGAGCATCAAGGCTCGGCTTTGGGCAAGGCAGTTGGCCAGGAGGTATTGATGTTGCAGTGTTTGGCAGTGGGCTTTAGCGGTGGCGATAAAGTCGACCGGCACGGCGCCGATACCCTGTAATAAGAGCTGGTGGCAGGAGTGCTGGCCATTCGTGCCCTCGCTGCCCCAAATCACTGGCCCGGTAGCGTAGGTGCAGGCCTGGCCAGTTTTGGTGACGCGCTTGCCGAGGCTTTCCATGGTCAGTTGCTGCAAGTAGTTAGGCAGCTCACCGAGGCGGTGGATGTAGGGTAGTACGGCGCGGCTGTGGTGGTCGTTGAAATTGATTGACCAGATCGACAGCAGGCCGTGTAGCACGGGCAGGTTGTCGCTGAAGGGCGCGCTGCGAAAATGCCTGTCCATGGCGCTAGCACCGTCAAGCAATTGCCTGAATGCCTCGGAGCCCAGGGCGATGGCGATGGGCAGGCCAATGCTCGACCACAGACTGAAGCGGCCACCGACACTCTCATCCATGGGGAAAATACGCTCTGACTTTATACCCCAGTGTTGAGCTTTTTCAATTTGACTGGTCATTGCGGCAAAATGACAGGCGATTTGTGCATTATCGAAGCCCGCAGCCTCGAGCCACTCGCGAGCGAGTCCGGCATTGCTGAGCGTTTCTAGAGTGGAAAAGCTCTTCGATGAAATAAGGAAGAGGGTGGTTTCGGGTTGGCACTGGTTGAGTATGCCCTTTAATACGTCGCTATCGACATTGGCGGCGAAGTGGCTGCGCAGGCCCTCGGCCTGTAGCTCGGGAAAGGCGGCAACGATCATGCGGGGGCCGAGATCCGAGCCGCCGATGCCGAGGTTGATGACATCGCGAAAGACTTTGCCACTGGCGCCGAACTCACTGCCCTGACGCAGCCTGTCGGCAAAGGCGTTCATGGCGTCGCGCATTTGTGTGAGGGCTGAGGCTAATTTCCCGCTACTGGCGGCAGGGTTGCGCAGTGCGGTATGGAGGGCGGGACGATGTTCGGTGTTATTGACGTCGGCGCCACTAAACAATTCTTCGATGGCGGCGGATAGTTGCGCCTGGTTCGCTAATTCGTTCAGCAGGCCCAGAGTTTCGTCGCTGAATAGATTCTTGGAATAATCGAAATAAAGTCCTGCGGCACTGGCCTTGAAGCGTTGGCCGCGTTGCGGGTTTTGCGCGAATAACTGTTCCAGCGTGGTGTTCTCTAATACTTGTTGGTGCTTGAGCAGGGCTTGCCAGGCGGGGCTTTTGTCAATTAGTGCTGGGTCTGTCATGGGGGGGGTGGTCATGGTGAAGTCCTTTTCATCCATCCTAAGTGAAGTGCGCCGTCGGTGGAAGTGCTAGCAAGATTGGGGGGCGATGATAAGCCTTGCTTGTGACGGGCGTTTGATCCTTGCAGTTTGAGCGAGTTGCGAGCCCGCCTTGAGTGCGGACAGACTTATATTTTTTACTGAATGTTTACTGGTGGACGGTTCTAGTGATTTCGACTAACGGCAAAATCGGCCAGTTCTACTAGCGCTTGTCGATAGGGCGTCGCGGGTAGTTGTGCGAGACAGTCTTTTGCCTTGCCGGCGTAGTGACGTGCGGTCTCGAGGGTATAGTCGATGCCGCCGGTGGCGTTGATAATGTCGATAATACGCTCTAAGTGCTCGCTGCTGCCTTCGCGAATGGCCTGGCGCACGAAGTCGGCTTCGGCATCACTACCATTTTTCATGGCGTGTATTAAAGGCAGAGTCGCCTTGCCCTCGGCGAGGTCATCGCCGACATTTTTGCCGAGCTTTTGCGCGTCGCCACGATAATCGAGGGCGTCGTCGACCAGCTGAAAGGCCATGCCAATGTTGTAACCGTAGTCCTTCATTGCCGTGCACTGCTCGGCATTGGCACCCGCTAGCACGGCTGCCGAGGAAGCGGCCCCTTCAAATAATTGCGCTGTCTTACCGCGAATGACTTCGAGATAGGCCTGCTCGGTAACGCTGGGGTCTTTGGCGTTGATCAGCTGTAGGACTTCACCCTCGGAAATAATATTGGTGGTGTCGGCGAGAATGCCCATTATTTCCATACTGCCCAGGCCGACCAGCATTTGGAAGGCGCGCGAATAAAGGAAATCACCGACCAGTACGCTCGGGGGATTACCCCACTGGGCGTTGGCGGTAAAGCGGCCGCGGCGCATCTCAGAGGTGTCGACTACATCGTCGTGGAGCAGGGTGGCGCTGTGAATAAACTCTATAATGACGGCGAGCTTAATATGCCCCTTACCCTCATAGGCGCAAGCTTGAGCGACGAGCAGTACCAGCAGGGGGCGCAGGCGTTTGCCGCCGGCATCGATTAAGTAGTGGCCAATTTGTTCGACCAGACCTACATCCGAGCGTAATTCGTCAATAATCAGTTGATTGACGTCGTCAAAATCGGTGGCGACAACTTGTCTAAATGGTAGCATTACGGGGTAAATATAGGCGATGGGAAGCGCGGCATCCTAGGGTTCCGCCAGGCAAGTGTCAAGATTAGAGCAAGTCCTTAGCATAGTGCGACAATATATCTTTAATTATCCGATCGAGTGCTTGCTAGCGGGAACGCTTTCCCTTAGAATTGCCGCCCTCTCGCCCCCAGGCCAATAATTGCACGCAAGAGCAAGTGGCTGGGCAGTAGTCTTCCCCTTCTTTAAAGAAGAGGAATAGTGGAAGGCGATACAGCTTAGAAAGTCTTAGTTTCAGTAGGAGCAAAACATGTACGCGGTAATAGAAAGTGGCGGCAAGCAGCATCGAGTTGAGCCGGGTGAAGTACTAAACCTTGAGCTTCTTGAGGCGGCAACGGGTGATACCATTGATTTTGATAAGGTGTTGATGGTTGCCGATGGCGACAGCGTAAAAATCGGCGCTCCCTATGTTGACGGCGGTAAGGTTAGTGCTGAGATTATCAGCCACGGGCGCGCCAAGAAAGTGCGCATCGTTAAGTTTCGTCGCCGTAAGCATTCACGCTCACAGATGGGCCACCGTCAGTGGTTCACCGAAGTTAAAATTACCAATATCAACGCCGGTTGATCAGCAGGAGATAGCTCATGGCACACAAGAAAGCTGGTGGTAGTACTA
>MAAU01000040.1 GCA_002162825.1 Gammaproteobacteria bacterium 54_18_T64 | reverse complement strand
GACTATACCATGACGCCGCTTTTGCAGTTCCGCCTTAGCTCAGTTGGTAGAGCAAATGACTGTTAATCATTGGGTCGCTGGTTCGAGCCCAGCAGGCGGAGCCAAATTTAAAAGCCTTTAAGATTAACTCTTAAAGGCTTTTTTTGTCCATACGCATTAGTGAATACCTTTCCGCCTTAGCTCAGTTGGTAGAGCAAATGACTGTTAATCATTGGGTCGCTGGTTCGAGCCCAGCAGGCGGAGCCATACAATGATGAAAAGAGGCCTGTAGAGATACGGGCTTTTTTTTCGACAATTTTTCACGGCACGATTCATTCTTCACTGGCAGTCGGGCTCAGCTTGTAAAGTACGGTTTATCCATCGTCTTTACCCCCTATCTTTACCTCCTCCGTAGAATTCTGAAAAAACCTGATTTTTTGTACAGCCAAAGACCTACGACGAAAAAAACCAAGACGCCCACTCCTGAATATTCTATGTATTTTTCATCAGCAACTGTTTTCTATGGCCCTTAGATAAAGCTTATCCATACCGCTATCTAAATATGGCCCTTATCCATTAGATTATGGTAATTTACACCGCACTGAAAACCACTAATTGATAAGGAGTGCCTCATGTTGCAAACCCTTAAAATTCTGCCAAAATTGAGTCTTATGGCTATCATTGCCTGTTCTCTATCCGCTTGTTCAGAGAACAAGCAAAGCGAGGACAAACAAGCTCAGCCCAAGAGCACCGGCTACCAAGCCCCACGCAACTCTCAGGGTCACCCCGACCTCCAGGGCGTTTGGGATTTCCGCACCCTGACACCTCTCGAGCGCCCCAAAGAACTGGGCGATAAAGCCGTTTTCACGGCAGAGGAGCAAGCGGCATTCAAATCACAAACAATTGACGTATTAGATGTTGACAAGGATAGAGACGATAACGCCGCTACAGATAGCACCAGCGATGTCGAGAGTGCCTACAATAATTTCTGGTTCGACTATGGCACCTCGATGAACGAGGATAGAAGAACCTCTCTAATCACCGACCCCGCCAACGGACGCCTCCCCCCCCTGACCGAGGAAGCCGTGGCGCGAATGAAGCAAAATCATTTACGTGAATATCCCGTGCGCGACATTCTCTCCATTGGTCTGGAAGGTTTTCTCCCCGCCGGACCGGAGACCCTCGGTCTTTCCGAGCGCTGCCTACTAAGCTTTAACGCTGGCCCACCACTGACACCCAGCGCCTACAACAACAACCTGCGTATCATTCAATCGCCAAAACACGTGGTGATCTTCACCGAGATGATTCACGATGCCCGCGTTGTGCCCATTGATGACAGCCCCCACCTGCCCGCCGAAATGAGCAAGTGGACGGGGGACTCACGGGGCCACTGGGAGGGCGATACCCTGGTCGTTGAAACGACGAACTTCACGGGGAAAACACCCACTTTCCAAATGCCCATCAACCTGGTCGACCCGGCGATGAATGGCGTTGTGGGTACCGGTGAAAATTTCACTCTGGTCGAGCGTTTCACCCGCACCAGTGACGCTATCATTGTTTACGAATATACGGTGACCGACCTCAGCACCTTCAGCCAAGCCTTTACCGTGACCATCCCCCTAAAAGCCAGCGATAGTCAGCTTTTTGAATACGCTTGTCACGAAGGTAATCACGGCGCAGCCGGCATGCTCTCCGGTGCTCGACAGGTAGAAAAAGAAGCGGCAGAAAAGCTCTAGTCCCCTCCCAGCAAGAAAACACTCGGGGGCTTGATAAGCCCCCGAGTTGCAAGCCCTTCTTACTAACGCGGCCAATGGTACTGCTCCATCACTGCAAGCCTAAAGCTCCTCATTCTCACCGTTCTTACTGCGCTGATTTACTCGACACAGGTAGCCTCAAACTTATATTTACTCGGCCAGCAGGGATTCTGACTAAGCCTGGGCGCAGTAAATAGCGAGATATCACCCTTAGATTCAAGGTGATAAGTGCCGATAACAACCAGTCATTGCCAATACCTTTGCAGTAACATGCGGTTACGAAGAGACTGAATATATAAAGCCCCAGATACAAGCCCATGATTTACTCAGAGGCTCCTCAGTATGATCATTGCAGATCAGTTTTTCTCTGCCCATCAAGGCCTTGCCAAAACACCTCGACCCCATTGAGCATGTCATTACCACAGTTAATAAAGCGTGCTTCATCGATGTCGCGGCTAAAATACAGTTCTTCCAGCTCCTCCTGGGTGTGAGCCGCATGCTGCGCTTCTATCTTTGCGTGATAGGTAAAAAAGGCCAGCGGCAGCTTTTTGCTAACCCGGCTGTTGTAGACCTTGAAACCGCTTATCAATTGCTCCCAGAAGCCCGCTGCCGCCCAATTTTCCACCGCGTAACTCGCCGCCTGTGAGGTCATATAGTCTTCACTGCCATAGAGGCGCGCCAACTCGTCGCAAAAAAACAATGTTGCCTCCGAGCCGTGATGACGCTTGCCAACTTGATTAAACGTTAAATCAAGAGCACTCGCCATGCGCAGTAACCACTCAAAATGAGCGGCGCGAAAATGGAAGGTACCGCCCTCTACCGTGCCCTCGGCAGCCAATAAACCGGCCTCCGGTGATTGCCCATCACCCACTAGCGCTGCAGGGCCTGAGCCCAAGGCTTTAAACACCACGCCAATTTCATTCGCGAGAATTTCCTTGGACGCACGCATGCCCTCAAGGGTGTCGGCATTGATGGTTTTTTGCAGCTGAGCGATAAGAAATAGATTGGAAAACACCGAAAATTGTACGACAAACTCACGGGCCTGTTGGTGGCTAAAGCCACCCTTGGCAAACCAGGCCGTATAGGCATTTGCGCCAATCACAGGATGCTTTAATAAATCGCGATCAATACACTGCTGAAAATTGAGGAAGTGCATTGCTCTATCGATCGAGTAAGCCGGACGCTGCTCGATCAGAGCCTGAAGAGAGGCACTACCGAGCCCGGTGAGTTGATTATCTCTGGCAAAGCGCAGTTGTGCGCCACTTAGTTGCTGGCCCATAAGTCACTCCTCTAGGGCATCTCGACAAAATCGGCTTGTTGCTCGGGGGCTGCCCGGTGAAATTCTGCAAGGCCCATACAGTGCTCATAAATCTGCTCAATTATTGGAAAATCAGCCAGCGAGCAGTTGAAACGCAGGGCGTTATAAACTTGCGGAATCAGGCAAATATCCGCCAGTCCGGCTTGCTCGCCATGGCAATAGCTGGCGCCAGCTTTTGCCCCTAGCCCGACCACACTATTTGCTCTCAAGCTCACTTCCAGCGCCGCCAGGCCCTCACTGAGCCAATGACAATACCAACGCTCGCGCTCGTCCTTAGCGAGGCCAAGCTGGTGCTCCAGGTAGCGCATAACTCGCAAGTTGTCGAGGGGGTGAATATCACAGGCAATACTCAAGGCCAGTGCACGTACGGCGGCTCTTTCCAGTGGCGCCGCAGGTAGCAGTGCCGGTTTGGGCTGTACCTCTTCCAGGTATTCAATAATGGCCAGGGATTGGGTCAGCGTGTCATCGCCACGACTCAAACTCGGTACCAAGCGCTGAGGATTAATTTCCGAATAAGCCTCTGAAAATTGTTCGCCACCGCCTTTCAAGAGGTGAACAAACTCACTCCGATAAACCAAGCCCTTCATATTCAGGGCGATACGCACGCGAAAAGCCGCCGAGCTGCGACAATAGGTATAAAGCCTTAGAGCTTGCACGAACGCACTTCCTGATCGATGGCGCCGAAAATCGACGCGCCCGCTGGATCCAACATTTCAATGCGAATGTAGTCCCCAAACAACATAAACTCCGTATTCGCCAAACCCGACTCCACTATCTCAACCACGCGCTTTTCGACCAGGCAGGAGTACCCCGCGCTTGCATCGTAGTTAGATACCGTGCCGGAACCAATAATCGTACCCGCCCTCAAGGCCCGGGTTTTCGCCCCGTGGGCGATTAGTTCGGCAAAGTTAAATTGCATATCAACACCGGCATTGGGCTCGCCAAATAACTTTTGATTGAAGGTGCTCAGCAGTGGCAGGTGCACCTTGTCGTCGTGCCAGGCCGTGCCAAGTTCATCCGGTGTCACCGCCACCGGGGAAAAGGCGGTCGGTGGCTTGCCATTAATAAAACCAAAACCCTTGGCCAATTCACTGGGTATCAACTGCCGCAAAGAGACATCGTTTACCAGCAGGATCAGTTTGATGTGTTCACTGGCGGCGTGGCCATTGGTACCCATGGGCACATCATCACAGATAATTGCCACCTCGGCCTCAAAGTCGATGCCATCGGCCTCAGAGGACATACAAATGGTATCTTTGGGCCCTAAAAAATGGTCGGAGCCACCTTGATACATTAGCGGGTCGGATAAAAAACTGTCCGGCATCTCCACACCTCGCGCCCGTCTGACGCGCTCTACATGGCTTAAATAGGCACTGCCATCCAGCCACTGAAAGGCCCTAGGAAGGGGCGAGCAGAGATCATTTTGATCGAGTTGAAAACCTGCATGGGGGTGTTTATTAATGGTGTCATAAAGCATGTGCAGTGCCTGCTCACAGCTCTGCCAGTTTTCAATGGCGTGCTGCAGGGAGGGCGAGATATCGGCGGCACTAAGATAGTGGCTCAAACTACGATTGACGACAATCAAGTGTCCATCCCGTGCCGACGACTTCAAACTAGCCAGTTTCATTACAGCCCTCCTCGGGCGTATTCAAGGTTTCGCGCCAGCCCTATTCCGTCCAGGAATTTACATAGCCAGCCCATTCAATCTCAGCCGCCGCCGCGGTGACGGCCAGGGGGTCTCGGGTATCGATCATCACCGCCACCTCGTCGGTCGCCTTACGTTGCCCCTTGAGCCCGGTTTGCAGTGCCTTGGGGTGGGGCCCATGACTGAGGCCACAGGGGTGCAGAGTCACCATGCCGGGGTGAATATTGTCCCGCGAGAAAAACTCACCGTGGTGGTAAAAAATCACCTCGTCGTAATCATCGTTATTGTGAAAAAAAGGGACTTTTAAAGCCCCTGGGTCAGTTTCAATCGGCCGTGGACAAAAGGTGCACACGGCAAAGCGCTCGCTGACAAAGGTGGTGTGGGCCGACGGCGGCAGATGAAAGCGATGGCTCATCAAGGGACGTATATCGCGCCAGTTAATGCGCACCACAGACAGGTTGCCGTGCCAACCCAGGGCGTCCAGTGGGTTGAAGGGGTAGTGCACAGTGGTTAGTTGCCCCGCCCTTTTCACTACCAGACGCTGCGCCTGTTCCGATTGCTGCTCAATGAAAGAGGCGTCGATGCGCGGCGTATCGAGCATGGCGGCATCGAAGATGGCGTGATGGCCAACCAGAGCCTTCTCGGGCAAACCCAGACTGGCACCCGTGGCCTCAATCATTAACACGCTCAAGGCTTGCTTGTGCTCAAAGCGCCACATGGTGCCACGGGGGATCAACAGGTAGTCGCCCTCGGTGACACTGAGGTGGCCGAAATCGCAGAACAGTTCGGCACTACCGCTGTGGATGAAAAGTAGGTCATCTCCATCGGCATTTCGCACCAGGTCGCTGACACTACTGCTCGCTTGCCAAAAACGGATATGGCAGTGCTCGTTATGCAGCAGTGAGGCCGCCGCCCAGGGATGACATTGCTCGATCTCCAGCTCTGTAGTGTCAAAGGCCCGAGGCAGCAGGGCGCCATCGATACGACTCCAGGAAGTGGGCGGGTGGCGATGGTAAAATTGGCTTGCCGGGCCAAAAAAACCCTCCTTGCTCATCTCTCTTTCGTAGCTGCCTTCGGGTAAGTCGCAATGCGCCTGCCGAGAACTCAGGCCCTCAACCCGGGGAAAGGAAATCCATTGCGGCATTTACAATACTCCCCTGCGCCGTTGATCCTCTTCGATGGAATTAAACAAAGCCTGGAAATTGCCCTCGCCAAAACCCTCATTGCCCTTGCGTTGAATAATCTCGAAAAAGATCGGCCCAATCACGGTTTCAGTGAAGATTTGCAACAATAAACCCTGGCCGTGGTTAATATCACCATCAATCAAAATCTTGTTTTTTTTCAGACGGGCAATATCTTCGCTATGCCCCGGTATCCGCTGTTCGATGACCTCGTAGTAGGTGTCGGGGATATCCAATAGCTGTACCCCATTGGCAATTAATTGCTCAACTGAGTGGTAAATATCCTCTGAGCCAAGGGCGATATGTTGAATGCCCTCGCCATGATAGGCATCGAGGTATTCCTGAATTTGCGATTTACTGTCTTTCGGTTCATTGATGGGTATGCGAATTTTCCCACAAGGGCTAGTCATGGCCCTTGAAATCAGCCCCGAGGCCTTGCCCTCTATATCAAAATAGCGAATTTGTTTAAAATTAAAAATACGCTGATAAAAACCAGCCCACTGGTCCATGCGCCCGTAGTGAACATTGTGTGTGAGATGGTCAATATACTGTAAGCCCAGGTCATTGCTGGTCGACGAATGATTATCGAGGGGAATAAAGTCGACATCGTAAATCGACTGTTCACCGTAGCGGTCGATTAAATAAATCAAGGAACCACCGATGCCGTGAATTGCCGGTAGATTGAGCTCCATCGGCCCCGCCTCGCCGAAATAGGGCTTGGCCTGACGTTTGATAGCGTGCTCATAAGCCCGGCGGGCATCGGCGACGCGCATACCAAAAGCGCAGATAGACGGGCCGTGCACCCGGGCAAAGGCACGAGCAAAACTATCGGGTTCGTGATTGATCAGAAAGTTGATGTCGCCCTGACGATAAAGCACCACGTCCTTGGAGCGGTGGCGGGCAATGGCATTAAAGCCCATGGTTTGAAACAGCCCCTCGAGTGCGCGAGTATCTGTAGCGGTGTACTCGACAAATTCAAAGCCATCCGTGCCCATGGGATTGTCGTTTGTTACGCTGGCTTTGGCATCAGGCATATTGCTAACTCCTCGCTGTGCACCCGCCAAGTGGCTCCATCAACAGACGAGTAATGAGTGGCGAAAAGGTGCGAATCAGCTTCGCAGGGCTTACATGACTAACCATAGAATTTTTTGCAGCTTTAGCAAGTTCACCTCCTCGCTAGTGGCAAATTAGCGACGCGATTTTACAATTCAAAATCGCTCTAGGAGACGCTGATCGCATCTGGAAAAATGCCACATAGAAAGTGACATGCCACTCCTACCAACAGGGCCTGCAGGCAACCGCTCGAACTCAGTACTTGAAGAGGTTTACTCACTAGAGAGAAACTGCCTGAAAGAACCACGACAGCTTACTTGTCCAGCACCTCGCGCAGTGCCGGCTCCAATTGTGGGTACTGGAAACGATACCCCGTATCGAGAGCCTTACGGGGTACCACTCGCCGCCCCGACAGCAGTAGTTCTCGACCCATTTGTCCCAGTAACAGTCGCACGACAAAGGCCGGTAGGGGCAGCAGCGCCGGGCGCCGCAATACCTCAGCCAAAGTCCGGCTAAACTCGCGATTCTCAACCGGGTTTGGCCCACAGCCGTTAATCGGCCCCCGTACACTCTCATCGGCCATGCAATGGAAAATAATACCGACGAGATCGGCGATATGAACCCAGGGCATCCACTGGTGACCCGAGCCCATCCGCCCACCCAAACCAAATTTAAAAGGTGGCAGCATTTTACTCAGGGCACCACCATTACCGAGAACGATGCCCGTGCGCAATAAACAGGTGCGAATGCCCAGGCCCTCGGCCTGAAGGGCCACCGCCTCCCACTGCTGACATAGCCGGCTGGAAAAACTGTCATCAGCGACGCCACTTTCATCAAGCTCGGCACTGCCACTGCCTGATTCGGCACCATTGCCGAGCCCGTAATAGCCAATCGCAGAGCCACTAATCAATAGCGCGGGCTTGTGCTCTGCCCGTTTAAAATAAGCGATCAAGCCAGCCGTGGTAGCGACACGACTTTGCACAAGTTCATGCTTTTGGCCCTCACTCCAGCGCTTAGCGGCGATGGCTTCACCCGCCAAATTAATCACTACATCAAAATGAGTACTGCTATCAATTTGCTGCAGATCGCGAATCGCCGCCATGGGCTGGTGTACCCGCTGGGGCTGGCGCGACAAAACCACCACTTGATGCTGGGCCTGTAATAAGCGACGGCAAAGGTGGCTACCAATAAACCCCGTGCCGCCAGTGATTAATAGTTTCATACTAAAACCCCTACCCCCCAGTGCTTGTCGCCCCCACCTCTATCAGTCAATAACCATCAATTCACTCCAGTGCAGGAACCAGCACAATGGGGGCTGCTACTTAACCGTAATGGTGATCACCTCTGATACCAGGGGCGGATTGTGGGGGACATGCATATGGTTGCCCAAAACCAGTTGCAGGGTGTGTTGACCCGAACTCAGCTCAAGGGTTTTCTCGGTTTGCCCACCACCGAAGTGCATCACCTCACCACCCAGGGCTTGGTCGAGGTTCGGTAACGTTTTGCCATCGACCAGCAGGTGATGGTGACCGGTATTGGCCTTATCGGTACCGGCCGGCGCCACACCCATGCCCTGCAGGCCAAAGGTCACAGTGACTTTATTAGCCACTTCCTCGCCATTGTGAGGCGAAATAATATAGACCCTAGCGCCCTCCGGCGAAGTCGATACCGGCAGGCTCTCGGCGAGAGCGAGCGATGGCAATAGTAATAGCGGCAATAATTTTACTGTCATAAATTTCATAGACTTTCCTCCACATTATTGATTGAGCAAGCGGAGGGTTCGCCCCTTTCGGTCCGCAAGCCGAGAAATGGGAACACAGAAAACTCTCCAGGTCTAGAATCGAGCTGTTTTTAAAAACTCATCAGACAGAATTGTCTCTGCTGGTAATCTAATATCACTCGCCATTTGGACCCCAGCAGCAGGATCGCCTCAACAGTAAATAATGATTAAGAATAACTACAGCGCAGTAATGTCACCTTAAAACCCTCATGGAAATTGCGCTAAGATTTTCACGGCCACGAGAAGGCAAAACTCCTGGCACTCTCTTATAGCATCGACACCACTTTCACACGGTGCCATACAGCAGGAAAAACAAGCCGGCTCGAAACAAGCGGATAACTAAGCCTAATTTCTAAGCCCACGAAATTTCACTATTAGTTCATGTAGACGCGACATAAACTAAATTGGCACCGCAAGCGACTCTAGTGCAATATCATCGATCATGTTTAATCACCCACACAAAAAATTTAACAACAGGGGACACACCATGAAAATCAATTCCGTTTTAGGCCCTATCGATGTAGAAAGCCTCGGCACCACCTTGATACACGAACACCTGGGCATTGGCTGGCCGGGTTGGGAGCTGGATCATCAAGATTTTGACCGCAATGAAGCCAGCAAAAAAGTCATCGACAAACTCAAAGAGCTTCGCGATCTAGGCATTGCCAGTTTCGTCGACCCCTGCCCCATGGAACTGGGTCGCGACCCGGAGTTTGCCGCCGAAGTATCGGAAAAATCGGGCATGCAAATCATCATCGCCACCGGGCTTTATAACGACGCACTGGGTATTCCCCAACACTTTCGCCTGATGGACGTCGACGGCATCGCCGAACAGTACGTCAATGAAATAGAACAGGGCATTGGCAACACCGGTATTAAGCCCGGCATCATCAAAACAGCCATCGGTGGCATCCACGGCATCACCGAAGCCGGGCGCGGTATTCAAGAGAGTGAAATAAAATGCTTGCGGGCCGCGGCGCGGGCCAGTATCGCCACCAGTACCCCCATTCTCTGCCACAACGACGAAATGGAGCCCCTGGGTCGAGAAACCCTGGATATTTTCGAAGAGGAAAATGTCGACTTTAATAAGGTGCTAATCGGTCACGCCTGTGGCGTCGGCGACATGCGCTATTACTTCGACATTCTCGAGCGTGGCGCCTGGCTCGGTTTCGACCGTTTTGGTATCGAGTCCATTGCCTCCGACAAGCTGCGACTGGCCTCCCTCTTTGGCCTGCTCAGCGTCGGTTACGACCGCATTATGCTTTCCCACGACTCCATTCAATGCTGGCGCGGGCGTGATACGGGCGTATTGGATAGCATGATCG
The DNA here is from genome assembly GCA_002162825.1 of Gammaproteobacteria bacterium 54_18_T64. Classification (GTDB taxonomy): domain Bacteria; phylum Pseudomonadota; class Gammaproteobacteria; order Pseudomonadales; family Porticoccaceae; genus Reddybacter. Next base: position 15,617 of record MAAU01000040.1, on the reverse strand, counting down.
CCTCTTCACCCAACTGGGACACCAGCCATATTTCTCGCAATATACTACCCGCCATGCGCGAGGCCGGTGTTAGCGACGAGAAAATAGATACCTTAATGGTGAAAAACCCCTGCTGTTATTTCAAAAAATAAATTCAGCCCTACTCGCTCAAGCCAATAAGGCAGATCACCGGCACCTCAGGTGTCGGTGATCCAGATAATCAAGCCCCACCATCGATCCAACTCTATCTACCAAAACCAGAGCTGAACCCAGGTACATTTCTGCATTCGTTTAGAGACCTTAGTACCCATTTCTGTCTTTCTATTTGAGTACAACCGGTGGGTAGTATCGGATAATACCGAAAATAAATTCAAACCGATAAGCCATCCGCCATCCACGTTATATGCCAGCTCTACCCTTGCTAAGCACAGCAAAACTCCAAACCCAAACTGAGCCCTACGGCATTTTCCCTGACGAAAGCAAGGGCTTCGTTACCACTAGCAGTCATACCAACCGTACCGGCGTCACAAAATTACCGTTTTTATACAAATGTGACATTTTGTGTCAGTACCTCCCTAGTAAAGAAATAAGTGAACAACTCATCAAAACATCACAAAATCAATCGACTTATGTTAATAAGTTCATGATTTTAAAAAACTTGCCGCACATTCATCAATAAAATAGCCCAACTCTCGACAATTTGGCCCTCGACTTGCATCGACAAAGCACAGGGATAGCAAGATGCAGGAAGCAAGAAGCAAGTGGCCTGTGCAATGTGTCAGTTTAAGCAGGCTCCACGACAAGGCAAACCCGTGGCAACACGGGGACGCAAAGCCAGTGCCCCGATAGGAAATGGGGGTCGAACGGTTGCCGAAAGGAGTGACGCTTAAGCGCGAAAACTTCCTCGGTATTTCTAACTAACCTTTTGAATAGTGAGAATACCCATGCATAAGCACATTATTAAGTCCGCCCTATTATCGACCGCAATCTGTGCGGCACCGGCCATGGCAACGGGGCTCGTTGTTGAAGAAAGCGCTGATGCTCAAGCGCTAGTCAACAGTCTACTCGGCGCCAATATTCGCGTTGCCAATGTATCGCTGTCGAGTGTCTCCAACTCTGCCGGTATGTTTTCGGGAGGCGAGGACATCGTTGGCTTCGACAGCGGCATCATCCTCTCCAGCGGCCGCTCTTCCTATGTGGTCGGCCCCAACTACAGCGACTCACGCACCCAGGCCAATTATCAGTTGGGCGATGCCGATTTGGACAGCCTTATTCCCGGCTACACCAGCTACGACGGTACGGTACTGGAGTTTGACTTCACCCCCAATAACGACGTAATTTCCTTTCAATACGTGTTTAGCTCAGAGGAATACAACGAGTGGGTCAACAGCTCCTTTAACGACGTCTTCGGCTTCTTTCTCGACGGTGTAAATATCGCAACACTTCCCGGCAGCAACATGACCGTCTCCATTAACAATGTAAATGGTGGCAATCCCTACGGCTATAACGTCAGCAATCCCCAGTACTTCATCAATAACGATCTCAGCGATGGTGGTGGCCATATCAATACGGAAATGGATGGTATGACCGTAGTGCTTTCGGTACAGGCTGACGTTACTGCTGGTGAGTCTCACCATATAAAACTCGCCATCGCCGATGCCGGTGATCACATTCTCGACTCCAATGTCTTTATCAAGGCCGGCAGTTTTATCGATGCCGTATCGGATATAGACGGCGATGGTATTGCCGACGGCGACGACAATTGCCTACACACCCCCAACCCGATGCAGGAAGACTATGATGGTGACGGCGTCGGTTACGCTTGCGATGAAACCGCAGCCCCCCCACCCCTCGACTTTGTAAAAATGACCGGTGGCGGCAGTGTTGAAAACGGTAAGAGTAATTTCGGCTTTAACATTCAAAGTACCGCTACGGGCATTAATGCGCACCTGCTCTACAATCGTAAGAATCGCGGCAAGGCCAGCCAGGGTGACAGCCCCCTACAGATCAAAATCAACGGCAATATCGATCAGATAAGCGCCGTGATGGATGGCAACGGTGTGGAATTTATTGCGCCCTGTACCGTTCGCACCCTGCTCAATGGCAGTGATCGGGTGGCTAACCTCTGCCAGGTGCGCGTGGTCGATAGCGGCAAGGGTAAAAAAGCCGGTGCCGATGAGTTCACACTGGAAATCATCGAGGGCCCCAGCGCCGGTTATCATTCCGGTGATCCCGAAGTGGTCCGAGGTAACATTACCGCTCACCAGGAATAATATTTTTACCCCAACACACAATCACTCGGAAAATTGCCAAAAAGGGGTGTCCGCTAAGGGGCACCCCTTTTTGTTGCGCACCAGGATTAAGCGACTCTGCCTTCAATTTTGCCCGAGTACATTATCGCGCTATCTCCCGTTTTACGCGGCAAATAATTGTGATACCCAGGACTGCTTATCCGACTAATAATCTGCTAATGCAATGCTTAATGTAAGGGTGGTTTCTCGAAGCAATGTTAATTTAACATGCATGAACGGCAGATAAAATTGCAACCTTAAGACGACGACAGGCCATCAAGTTCCGTATAAGCGTTCAAAGCGAGCCACATCGAAACCGTTCATCCGAGCCTTGCCAATCAAAATTATCGGCACACCCTGGCCCTTCATCCGTGCGAAATCTTTTTTCCCCTTGCTGGAAGTTTCCACATCGTACTCGCTAAAAGTAACCTTATTGGCCCTAAAGTACTGCTTAGCTCGCCTGCACACACCACACCAAACGGTACTGTACATAACCACCGAGGGCCGCCTCATGCCCTCTTTTTGCTCACGTTCTCGTTTGCGTTGTTCGAGAAAACTGGCCTCGCTAAGCTTACTGCCCGGATAAGAATTCATAATGAGCTTATCGCCAATGAGCTCAACAACTCCCGAGGTAGGTGCTCGATCGGAGAAATGAACCTGTCCCTCACTATCGGTCCATTTATAAACTTCGGCAGAGGCCGATAAACTTGCCAAGGAGAAAGCCAGAGACAGAGATACAAAAGCCCAGCGCAGTAGAAATATAATTCCCCGAGATTTTTTTGCTGGTAGCGGCGCGCTTGTGTTCATAACATCAACTAAGATCTGCCACAGTACAGTCGTCAATATTGACACAATTATGCGCAGTTTCACTGCGCGCCACACGGCGAATATTTTCTGCCACCCGGCCGGCAATGCCCTTGAAACTCAAATCCGTAGCGCCACCAATATGGGGCGTGGCAATGACATTGTGATTGAATAGCGGGTCATTCGGATCAACCGGCTCCTGCCAGAAAACGTCGAGCCCGGCCCCGGTGATCTGCTTATTTTTCAGCGCGTCTAACAGGGCCGCGTAGTCGATGACCCCACCCCGAGCCACATTGACAACAAAGGCCGTTGCTTTCATCAGAGCAAATTCCTCTGCAGCGATTAATCCTCGGGTATCGTCATTGAGTGGGGGCGCCAGGATAACAAAATCCGCTCGGGGCAATAACTCATGTAGAGCCTCACCACGACAATGCTCGGCAAGGGATATCGCCTCTTCCTCCGCGCTATTTTTTGGCCCACTGCGCGATACGGCCAGCACCTCCATCTCAAAACCACTGAGTCTGCGCGCCACCTCGCGGCCAATGCCGCCATAGCCGACGATCAGCGCCGTGCGTCCTTTTAATGACCAACCCGTGGGGCCGGCCACCACGCCATCGCGAATATTTTGCTGCGCCCTGGGGAATTGCCGGGCCAGGGTCAGCATTAACATCACTGCGACCTCCGCAACGGACTCGGCGTTACCCGTACCGGCTGCGGGCACATTGGCTACGTAAACACCCTGCTTACTGGCGGCAGGAATATCGACGGCATCGAGCCCTGCGCCAAACTGTTGTACCAACTTGAGTTTGGGCAGAGACAATTCCGCCTCGCCGAGTGGGGTGATGGCCGGAATCAGCACATCGGCATCGCTACCCACGGTAGTGATGTCCTCGGGGTCACAACAGACAATTTCGTGCTCGGGCAACAGGCCCTGCAACATACTTTGAATGGCACTGAAACCTTGTCTACATAGTACTATCTTCATCTTTCCGTCCCTGTCTTCGCTCCGTACAACTGATACCAGGAGCGCTCATTATTGTTTTCATGGTTTTTGCGTGGCCTTATGTTAAACAAAATCATCGCCTGGCGCACATTCCCTAAACGATCTATTAGTCAGAGAATATTGCCGGTGTTGTAGGCAGCTTATAAAAAACCAGCTATGGGAGCATCAATGAAAAACAATCAACAAGGCACAAGCATGAAACTAATAACGCGTATAAGTTTGGCTAGCCACTTACTACTGGCCAGCTTATTACCCTTGCCGGCCGTGGGTGGCGAGAACATATCGCCACCTAGAGACCAGATGATTAGCGCCGGCTGTAATAGCAAACTAAGTATACTGCTGAGCAATGACGACGGTTTTGACAAACCCGGCATCATCGCCCTGCAACAGGTCCTCAGCCAGGATCAACACCGCGTAGTCCTCGCCGCCCCCGCCAAAAATGCCAGCGGCAGTAGTGCCTCGATGACCTTTACACCAGTGGTGGTCGAGCAAGTCAGGGACAATACCTACGCCATTAGTGCAAGCCCGGCAACATCCGTGGTGCTTGCTGTCAGTGCCCTCTATCCTCCAGATAGCCCCCCCGATTTAGTTATCTCCGGTATTAATGATGGTGCCAACCTCGGGCCCGCCACGGGTATATCCGGTACGGTGGGCGCCACCACGGTGGCGATTGAAATACTCGAGCCACCCATCCCCGCCATTGCCATTAGCACCGACCCACTCGGCCCAGACTACAGTGCCCAGGAAAACACCGAACACTTACAAGCTATCGCAGCCTTTACCCTCGACCTCGTTAATCATTTAAATGAAAACCGTTGTAAAAGTGGCTTACTATTACCAAAAGGCCTGGCATTAAATATTAATTACCCGGCGCTACCCAGCGAGAAGATCAAAGGCATCGCGATGAAAGAACAGGGCCAGGCTCCCTACTTTAAAATCTCTTACAAGCCATCAAAAAAGGATGCCAATATTTTCTTGCCAGTATTTAAAGCTCGCCCTCTGGGCGCTGATATAAAGCAATCGGACACGACTGCCTATCACCAGGGTTATATCACCATCGTCGCCATGGACGGCGACTACACGAGTAAAAGCCCTGCCATTACAGCGATAATCGAACCACTTATCTTAAAATTAAAACCCTAAAACGAAAGTAAAGGCTGCTTATCAATTACCGCTATTCAGGCGGTCTTGTCAGATAATTTATAGCGATTAATATTGCGGACAACAAAGCGTAAAAACCAATCACCAGCAATTGAAAATAGTAGGCCGTAATTCCGCCCTGGTCGCCACTATAAGCGGCCAGGTATAGAGAGAAGCCTCCACCGGCGAAGGCAACGATGCCTGCTCCTAGCCTGTACAAGCTACAGATTCTTGCTCTCAGCCTACGAGACGGAGCATAGGTGGCAATATAAACAAGCATCGGTAACAGTAAGAACAACAGACCAATAAGCATCGGAGAAAGCCCCCTACTTCTTAGCGGGGCCCTCTCCCGCACACCCGCTCTTTAAATAAGCCTCAACGTAAGCTTAGGCTGAAAACGCGTGAATAAACCTTATTCAAAGATCGAGCGGGCGATTATTTCTTTCATGATTTCGGAACTGCCGGCATAAATTCGCGAAATGCGCGCATTAGTGTACAGACGGCAGATTTCATATTCATCCATATAGCCCGCGCCACCGTGGAGCTGAACACCCTCGTCCATCATCCTTCCCTCAAGCTCACTGCAATAGAGCTTGGCCTTGGCCGCCATATCACCACTGAGCCGCCCCTGGTTGTGCATCTGTACACAATGATCGATATAGACCTGAGCCATATCAATTTCAGTGCTCAACTGGGCCAGTTTAAAGCGGGTATTTTGGAAATCGGCAATGCGCTGACGAAAAGCCTTGCGCTCGACCACAAAATCCCGGGTAATTTCAAAAGCGCGCTTGGTGCAGGCCAGGTAACCCACGGCGCCAATCAAACGCTCCTCAGCCAGGCCCTGCATTAAATAGTGAAAGCCCTTGTGGGCATCGCCCAGTACATTGGCCTTGGGGACTTTGACATCGTTGAAAAACAGCTCGGCGGTATCCTGCGCCTTGAGACCCATTTTCTTCAGATTGCGCCCGCGCTCAAAGCCCTCCATGCCGCGCTCGATGACGAAGAGGCCAATGTGACGGGGATTGTCGGGGTTGGTCTTGGCCGCTACGATCACCAGGTCGGCATTGATACCGTTGGAAATATAGGTCTTCGAACCATTCAACAACCAGTGATCACCCTTGTCCTGGGCATTGCTTTTCATTCCCGCCAGGTCACTGCCAACATCGGGCTCGGTCATGGCCACGGCCAAAATACTCTCCCCCGATACCGCACCGGGAATAAAGCGCGCGTGTTGCTCGGCATTGCCGAAGTGCTTTAAATAGGGGCCAACCAAACGACTGTGCAGGGTATGGAAAAAACCCGCCTCGCCGTAGGTGGCATCCTCTTCCATCATAATTTGCTGGTAGCGGAAATCGTCTATTCCCAGACCACCTTGCTGCTCGTCGGCCCAGGTTAATAGATAGCCCTGCGCGCCCATTTTTTTAAACATTTCCCGGGGCACTATGCCCGCCTCGCGCCAACTTTCGCGGTGGGGTTCAATTTCACTGATCAGAAATTTGCGGTAGGCATCTCGAAATATTGCCTGCTCTTCATTAAAAAGATCACGTTCCACGCTTGGCACCTCATGTAGTCTGACTGACGTTTTGTCTGAATTGGGGGGGAGTTAAGGCTTATTTTTATGACTATCGATAATACGTGCTAATGCGAATGGACGCAGGCTTATATAAGACCCAACAGTATTGCCCCACTTATGTGTGAACCCCGCCTTGAAGTCGCTCTCGCACAAAGGCCTCGAGGCACTCAACCTGAGCTGGATCGAAATACAGGCCCAGTTTACTGCGACGCCAAAGGATGTCTTCGCCACTGCGGGCCCATTCCCGGGCAATCAGGTATTCAACTTCGCGCTGATATAAATCGACGCCGAAACACAGGCCCAAATCACTTATTGATGAGGCATCACCCAGCACCTCGCCCAGTTGTGAACCATAGGCTCGACCGAGGCGACTCAATAAGGCCCTGGGTACCCAGGGATAGTTGCCTGCCTGGGATCTCAACCATTGATCGTAAGCCACCTCACCACTGCCCGCAATATCCCCACCCACCAGTGGAACCTCGGCAGTCCAGTTGGGGCCCATGTGGGGCAGAAAGGCTTGAACTCGCTTAAGCGCCATTTCGGCCAGCTTTCTATAGGTGGTGATTTTACCGCCAAAGACACTCAACAAAGGCGCTTTAGCGTCGGCGCCCAGCCCCAGCTCGAGAATATAGTCCCGGCTGATAGCGCTGGGCTTGGCGGAATCATCGTCACACAGTGGCCTGACACCGGCATAGCGCCAGAGAATATCTGCACTGTCCAACTGTGTCGAAAAACATTCGTTAAGCGCTTGCAGCAGGTAGGCCTCCTCCTTGCCATCCATAGCTGCAACGGCGGGGTCACCACTATATTCGGTGTCGGTGGTACCCACTAAAGTAAAGTCATCGCCAAAGGGAATCACAAACACCACCCGCTCATCATCATTTTGCAAGAGATAGGCCTGGTCCCCCGAATACAAACGTTTAACAATAAAATGGCTGCCCTTCACCAGGCGAATATGTTGCGGCGATTGTTGCTCGAGCTGCACTTCAATAAAGGACTGGGCCCACGGGCCCGTGGCGTTAACGAGCACTTTGGCAAGGTACTGCCGACACGACCCGGTATTACTGTCTTCTAGCTCCACATGCCATAGACCATTGCGACGCACCGCAGATCGACAGGAGGTGCGCGTGAATATACTGGCGCCCTGCTGACGCGCCTGTAGAGCATTGGCCACGACCAGTCGCGCATCATCGACCTTGCAATCAAAATATTGAAAGCCGTACTGAATATTATTGTTGAGAGGGTTATTGGCATTAGCCGACAGTGGCAAACCTTTCGACGCCGGCAGCTGGCCACGCCGCGCCAAATGATCGTAGAGAAAGAGGCCACAGCGAATTAACCAACGGGGACGCAAATGGGGGCGGTGGGGCAAAATAAAGCGCTGTGGCCTGATTAGATGGGGAGCCTTTCGCAGCAAGATTTCGCGCTCAACCAGCGCCTCGTGTACCAGGCGAAAATGCCAGTGCTCGAGATAGCGCAAGCCACCGTGAATTAATTTACTACTGGCTGATGAGGTGGCACTGGCGAGATCGCCGCGCTCACAGAGCAACACAGACAGGCCTCGCCCCGAGGCGTCGGCGGCAATCCCGGTGCCATTGATTCCGCCACCGACAATCAGTAAATCGACAACATCAGACATGCACTCATCATTGACCATAGCCGCGCCCGCGTCCAGAAATTAACAGGCCGCCAAACTGACTGGCGGTATCGGTGTTGAGATGGCCTGATTAAAAACAGCCATACTGTTGATGACATAACTTTCAGCAGGCTCAAGATAATGCCCCCCTATATCCTCAGCATCGACCAGGGAACAACCAGCACCAGAGCCATTATTTTTGATGCCCAGGGGCGGGTCATTAACAGCGCCCAACGGCAGCTAAAACAGATTTATCCCGCCGATGGCTGGGTCGAACACGATCCCGAGGAAGTTTGGCAGGCCTGTATTGAGGTCTGCCAGCAAGCGCTTAAAAAGGCCTCGCTGCAGGCTGTCGATATCAGCGCCATGGGTATTACCAACCAGCGGGAAACCACCGTTATCTGGAATCGCAGTACGGGCAAGGCCCTCCACAATGCCATCGTCTGGCAAGACCGTCGCACTGCCAGACGCTGTGAAGAGCTCAAGATAGCGGGCCATGAGGCCTTGATTCAGGGCAAAACCGGCTTGCTACTCGACCCCTACTTTAGCGCCACGAAAATCGCCTGGATTCTCGATAACAGCGACGGTGCCCGCACCCTGGCGGAGCGTGGAGAGCTGGCCTTTGGCACCATCGACAGTTTTTTGTTGTGGCGCTTAAGCAATGGTCAAAGTCATAAAACCGATGCCACCAATGCCTCACGCACCTGCCTTTTTAATATTCACAATCAACAGTGGGACGACGAATTACTGGCGCTATTTAATGTCCCTAAAAGCCTACTACCCTCGGTAGAAGACTGCGCCGCGGACTTTGGCCACAGCGACGGCACTTTATTTGGCAGCCCCATCGCAATTAAGGCCATGGCGGGTGACCAACAGGCGGCACTCATTGGTCAGGCCTGTACCCAGGCCGGCATGATTAAAGGCACTTATGGCACCGGCTGTTTTATGATGCTTAACACCGGCCCCAAGGCCCTCCACTCAACACAAAAGCTGCTCAGCACCGTTGCCTACCGTCTCAAGGGTGAAACGACCTATGCCCTGGAAGGCAGTATTTTTATGGCGGGTGCCGCCGTACAGTGGTTGCGCGATGGCTTGGTAATGATCGACAAGGCCGAGCAAACAGAAGCTCTGGCGCGACGGGCAAACCCTGCACACCGGGTCTACATGGTGCCCGCATTTACCGGCCTCGGTGCCCCCTACTGGGACCCCGATGCTCGCGGTGCATTATTCGGTTTAACTCGCGACACCGGTGTTGCAGAGATCGCCGCCGCTACCCTGCAAGCCGTGGCTTATCAAAGTAAAGATTTGATTAACGCCATGCAAGAAGACGCCGGTATGACAGTGCAGAGCCTGCGCGTCGACGGCGCCATGGTGGCGAATCATTATTTAATGGAGTTTCTCAGCGACCTGCTGAATATGGAGGTACAGCCCTCCGCCATGCACGAAACAACCGCTCTGGGCGTCGCTTATTTAGCCGGCCTGCAAACGGGTATTTTCGATTCACTAGAGAGTCTATCCGAAATATGGTGCAGCCAGCGACAAAACAAACCGACTATGTCTGTGACTTTACGGGAGCAGCTCTATGCCGGCTGGCTTGAGGCTGTCGGACGAACAAGAAGCACTAATTATCAGTCATAAATTCAGGCTAAAATAAATAACTAAAAATTGTATTTAAAGGATAGCGATAGATTGTCCCTGTCGTAATTGCCGCCATTGTCACCCAACCACGTCGAGTAAGTCACTTTCATGGAGGCGCTGGATAAATAGGAGAAGTTGACACTCGTACTAATGGCCTGCTCATTTTCTGATAGCCCCCCAGCCGCTCCCGGCTCATGTCCCTTGACGTCATGAACCCAGACAATGGAGGGCGATATTTTTATATTGGCAAAAACATCCTGATAATCCAGTGTGGCCACGGCGATATAACCCCAGGAAAAACTGCTAATTTCACTGCCAAAGGCGGAGCGACCCTCACTGCCCAACTGCGTAATCTTTTGCATCTGCATATCGATTATGAGGCTGACCTTATCGGAGCCGAGAAAGTCATAATTAGCTGAATGACTCATACTACCCAGTAAAGTCAGTACATCGCCACTGCCGATTTGGCAAGTCGTACATTGACGAGTATCAAAAAAGTCGGGTTTATAATTTAGCTCACTCTGAAAAGAAATACCCAACTTACCGGGAATTAAGCCACCAACTGAAATGCCGTAGGTATCCTGGTCCTGGGCAAAGACTTTTTCATAGCCACCGGTCGTCACACCACCCAGTACAGGGTCGACCACATGGTAGTTATCATCAATAGTCAAAAAAGGGCTGAAGGCGTGGGAGCGCACCCAGTAAACACTCAAATCGGTGCCGTTCCAGGACTCCATATAGGTCGACATCGACAGGCCCCACTGCTCACCATCGGGCTTATCGTCGGCACTGCTGCCCTTATAGGGTACGCCCGGTTCTATATCCGGGTTGAAACCGGCGCCCAATAAATCGAAGGGGCTAAAAAATGTACCCGTCGGTATGAAAATGGACTCTCGCCACTGCCACACGTAATAGGCTTCGAGACCAATATTATCGGTCAGACCAAACTGAGCATAAATGGACTCCTGGGGCATCAGGGTTTCTTTAATCTCGGTGCCCGGGGTCGTCAATTTAGCGAGGTCGACTGGGTTTTGCATTTGACTAATGCCGCCGCCGATAATATTACTCTCACCCCAGGAAACAACCTGTTTTCCGGCACGAATATTCAGTGGATGATCATCAAAATGCCAGGTATTAAATACAAAAAGGTCGAGCAGGCGCAATTTATTACCCGCCAGTTGCTGGGCACTATGGTGGATGCCATCGGCCATCATTGACCCAGTGGGCCGATAGCAGTTAGCGCAATCCTTAGACGATATCACCGGGTCGTAGATATAAGATACCCGGCCAAAAAAACCAAGATCGCCCTTACTGCCGCTGACATCGACAAGCAGCGACAGGGGCGCACTATAAACATCACCAGCGTCGGAAAAGATCTGGCGGTTTCCCGATGCCCTACCCTGCTGCCCGGTCTGAGTACGCATGGCGGTACTGGCAGTAAAGGTCGAATCGACAAAGAACAAAATATCCCTGTCTTTAAAGCGTATTTGCAAAGCCTGTGCCTCGGCAATAGCGAGTATCAAAACGAAGAATAAGAGCCTGTCAATGTATTGCCGATAAGCGAAAAACCTTGGCGCTGTTTGGCTGCCAACACCAAGCCTACTCCGCTGTAGCAGAAAATAAATTTTGGACAAAATTCCTCCACAATTATTATTTTTACGCGGCCCCCTATTAGCGCTTGGCCTTCATCTTCAGACGGCCGGGAATATAGTAGCTAGCGTTTTGGTCAAAAGAAAAATCGAAGGGTGAGTAATCATTGTCGACATGGCGCAAATAGTAACGTTCGGTATCGAGCTTATAGTAGGCATCCAGGGTGGTATAGAAAACCTTCGCCTCGTAATAATTAATATGGTGGGCCTCGCTAAAACGATGTACTTCGTCCTGCTCATCGTAGTGCTCGGCAAACATCACCCGCCAGGAATCTTCATCCAGATAATAACGGCGACGCTGATAGCGGTGACTACTACCCTCCCGGCGCCTCGCCTCCACGACCCACACTCGGTGCAGTTCATAGCGCGCCAGATCCTGGTTAAGGTGCTTTGGCTGAACGATATCATCGACAGCCGTGGCGCCGCTGTGTAACTGGTAGGCATTGTAGGGCACGTACATTTCCCGCTTGCCCAGTAGGGTCCAGTTAAAATCGGTGATGGGCCCGAGCCACATATCGCCCTGATCCCAGATATGGATGCCATCGGAGCCCGACATCGGCTGGTCGTGGCTGATCATACTCGAGCGTTTAACCCGTCGCTTACCCGGGCTATAGGCCCAGTTGCGTCGCTCCTCGTCACGACTGTTCAGTAAGAAGTGATATAAATAAATCGAGCCCGCATTTTTTGCCGGCCGCAGGGTATACATCACCGCCCTGGTTTTTATATTGTTGAGGTTGTCCAGTGTGCTTCTTGAATCGCCGTACATGTACTCAATTTCATGCCCGGAAACACCCAGTTCGTAAGTGCCATCTTTTGCCGTCAAGGCCGTGGTGAAATAGCCTCGGTAGCCACCGCCCTTGTAACTAAGGCGCATATTCCAGATCGCCTGCTCACCATTTTTAGGCTCGGGAAAGGGAATACCACGAACGATGCCAGCAATGCCCGCGCCGCCGTCAACCACCCTGGCCTGACCCTGGTATTTAAGGGTTTGCTCGGCAATATCGGATGGATAGGAAACACTGCGTCGGCTCGGGAAAACCCGTAAATGGTAACTATCGGGGTAACGGGCCAACATGGCCAGGTGGCCATCGGATAATTTATCCCGATATTGCGTCACATTGCTCTGATCGATGGTAAATAACACGCCATCGTTGGCAAAGGGGTCGGGGTGCCAATCGCCCGGTTTATAGTTGGCCGGTGGGCCGGCAATGCCACCCCGCCAGGGCGGAATAGAACCTTCGTCATTACCCGCCAACTGGGCGCCGAAAAAACTTAATGTGGGTTTTTGTTTTGTTTCCGCCAACAGACCCAAAGGTAATGCCGCCAGTAACAGCAGCAGAGTCAATTTATTCATCAGAATACTCCCGCGCAATCTGGGGCTCTGAAACAGCAGCGCCAATTGCATCAAGGTTTTTCTAAAAGAGCCTCTAGATTAAGGCATTATAATTATAAGCAACAATGAATATACCCCAGGCACCGGGGCTTAGCGAATAAAGCTATTGATCGACCAGATAGATACCGTCCTTTTCAATGCGGATAACGCGCTGTTTATACAGGCCACCAATGGCTTTTTTAAAGGCCCCCTTGCTCATGCCGAACAGGTCGGCAATCAATTGAGGGTCGGACTTATCGTGGACAGCTGCGAAGCCACTCCGCTCTTGCAGGTAATTGAGAATGGTCTGTGTATTTTTATCCCGCGCCTCACGCCCCCCCTGCAGGCTCAAGTCAACCTTGCCATCGGGGCGAATGTATTTAATAAAACCCTTGATTGACTGACCAAAGCTTAAACGCTGATAGACCTCATTTTTATACAACACGCCCCAGTGGCTGTGATTGACGATGGCCTTGTAACCCAGTTCGGTACTGTTGGCGACAATCAAATCGACCGCCTGCTGCGGCTTATAGGCATCGCCCGTATCGTCGCTGAGAAAGCTTTCAATTTTCGATGAGGCGACAATTCGCCCGTCGACCCTGTCGACATATAAATACACGAGATAAAACTTGCCCACCTCCATAGGCCGATGTTGCTCGGCAAAGGGCACCAGTACATCTTTATCCAGACCCCAGTCCAGAAACGCGCCAACACTCGTGCTATCCACCGCTTCTAAATAGGCAAATTCACCAACACAGGCCTTGGGCTTTTGCGTGGTGGCTAAGGGTCTGTCCTCAGAATCGAGATGGAGAAAGACCTCGATAGAATCACCGACGGCCAGGGTATCCGGTGCGTACTTGCTCGGCAGCAAAACGGAATCCAGCTCATGGGCATCCAGATAAAAGCCGAAATCGACTCGTTTAAGCACCTCTAAAACACAGGTTTTACCAATATTACTCATTGCTCTCCTTCATACCCATCAGCCTTGCTCGAGCGCTATTATAGCTGCCAAAGAACAATGGCCGTAAGTGCTTAAAGCAATACTCGCGATAGCGCTTGTTGAACAGTGCAGGCTGTTAACCAGGTCGCAAACCGTCTAATTTCAAGTAGGCTCCAGGCTTTCCCTCTATTTATTGCCAGCGCCATCCTCTAACCTCTAAGCCGCTCAAACATCAGTATGGATCAGTTCTGTGAGGCATTGATTTGCCTTTCGATACCACCGGAGACGGCTGCCGCCCTTGATAAGCTCACTATGCAGACGACACTAAAAAGTATCACGGATGACGTATTAGACAACCACAGACTCTTTTATCTACTGGAGTCAGATAAAAATGAAGCTGCAAAACTGCTCGTGTCCCTCATTGATGGGAATTTTGCCGTACGCTTATTTACCGAGCTAGAGGCCCTGTCCATGGCCCTCGACAAGTTGCCACCTGTCGCCATCCTTATCACCACCTCATTGCACGGTCAGGCGAACGCTGGCATCAGGGCTATCGCAGAGCTAAAACAACGCTGCCAGGCTCTTCCCCCGGTGGTCTTTATTGCCGATGACGATAGTATCGCCACACGCCTGGCCGCCATACGCGCCGGCGGCAAGTATTTTTTACCGCAAACACTCGATCATAAAACCCTCTTCAGCACGCTCGACCAATTGCTGGCAGAGAATAATAAGAGTCCGGCCTACAAGGTATTAATTATTGATGATGCGCCCACACGGCTGGACTATTACAAGGAAATTTCAAAAGACCAGCGGCTATGCCTGAGAACCCTCAGCACACCGCTGGACACAATCACTACCCTAAACACCTTCCAGGCTGACGTCATCGTCACCGGCCTCAGTATGTCGGCCTGTTCGGGCCTGGAACTCGCACAACTGATTCGACAGCACAGTACCTGCGCCGGCATACCAATAATCTTCCTGGCCTCCAGTGATGAGAACCATCTACACCTGCAGGCCATGAACGCCGGTGGCGATGCCTTCCTCAGTCACTCGCTAGAGCCCGAGCACCTCATCGAAGCCATCATCGCCAAGGCGAAACGAGGGCGCTCTGAAATGCAGCTCGACCAGCAACTGCAAAATAATTTGAGTCATAGTGAGTTTTATCATTGCGCCATGGACCAGCACAATATTGTCAGCATTACCGACCTTGGCGGGCGTATTACCGAGGTCAATGACAGGTTTTGTGCGATTAGCGGCTATCAGCGCGAGGACTTAATCGGGAGCAATCATCGCCTGATTAAATCAGGGCATCACGATCCCGCTTTTTTTGAAAGCCTGTGGCACACCATCAGTGCGGGAAAAGTGTGGCACGGTGAAATTTGCAACCTCGACAAGGCGGGTCATAAATACTGGGTCAACTCGACCATCGTGCCCTTTTTGGATCGCAAGGGTGAGCCCTGGCAATACATTTCCGTGCGCACGGATATCAGCGCTCTACGTATCAGCGAAGAACGCCTACAGAATGCTCAGGACTTTGCCAATATTGGCACCTGGGACTGGACAATCGGTACTGACGATCTGCATTGGTCGGA
>MAAU01000066.1 GCA_002162825.1 Gammaproteobacteria bacterium 54_18_T64 | reverse complement strand
CGATAACAACACCGGTTACTATTGAACCAGGTGCCATTTCAACCGTTAATAAACTCTCTTCAAAAAGTTCAGCAAAGCTTTCGCTCATCCGGGAAATACCTCTATTTTAAAGGGCGCTATGGTTCGCAGCTAACGCTCGTAACCAGGGCCCGCAGCCGAGTCGCCAGACTCTCGGGTCATTCACATTAAGGAGCACACTGGTGCAATACTGGCATGAACGCCAATGACTCCTGTTAAATTTTAGGTCAAGTTTCTCGCTTGGCTGCCGTTCTCAGCATAACGCCTGAAACTTGCAGCCGTCTGAAACTTTAGTCGACCGGGGTTCTTAGTCGCTTAAATTTTTAGCCGTTGCGCGACGACCTTCAAGACCGCGTCGAGAACCTCATTGATACTCAGCGCCGTGCTATCAACCGTGACCGCATCTTGCGCCGGCAACAGGGGCGCTACGGCGCGGGTTCTATCGCGCTCATCGCGGCTCTCAACCTTCTCAACGAGGTCGCGGAGACTACCACTTTCCCCCTTATCAATCAACTGCTTATAACGCCTCTCAGCCCGCGCTTCGGCGCTCGCGGTGAGAAAAACCTTGACCTCGGCGGAGGGGAAAATCACCGTACCCATATCGCGCCCATCGGCAACCAGGCCGGGCTCTCGAGCAAAGGCTTTCTGGCGCTGTAATAGTGCACTGCGCACCTCGGGGAAGGCCGCCACCAACGAGGCCTGCGCACCGACCTCTTCACCGCGAATCAAGTCGGAAACATCTTCCGTTTCTAACACAACCTTTGGCGAACCGCCGCTGCCATCCATTTCAAAAACCACATCCATATGTGCCGCCAATACTGCCAGAGCCTCGACATTATCCAGGGCCACAGCGTGACGCTTCGCCGCCATCGCCACCAGGCGATACAGAGCGCCGCTATCCAAATAGTTGAAACCCAGCTTACTCGCCAGTAATTGGCTAATCGTACCCTTACCCGAACCACTGGGCCCATCGATGGTAATCACCGGCATATTAATACTATTCATTACTTATCCTCGCTCACGACCAAGCCCAGTGAGCTGGACAACTCGATAAAACCTGGAAAGGAAGTCGCCACATTGTTGCAGTGGCGAATTAAAATTGGTCCATTGGCCCTCAACCCTGCGATCGCAAAGGACATAGCAATACGGTGGTCACCCAGGCTATCAACTTCCCCGGACTGTAGCTGACCACCCTCGATGACGATGCCATCGGCGGTCGGCTCGGCAGAAATACCCAGTATTGTCAGACCATCGGCCATGGCCTGAATGCGGTCACTCTCCTTCACGCGCAGCTCTTCGGCTCCAGTCAAAGTGGTTTGACCCTCAGCACAGGCCGCGGCGACAAAAATAGCGGGGAATTCATCGATCGCCAGTGGCACCTGATCCTCGGGAATGGCAATGCCTTTTAAGACAGCGGAGCGCACGCGTATATCGGCAACCGGCTCACCACCAGCTAGGCGCTCGTTGAGCAGGGTAATATCCGCGCCCATCAGCCGCAGTATATTGATCACACCGATGCGTGTCGGATTAATACCAACATGGCTCAATGTAATATCCGAACCCTCGGCTATCGAGGCGGCCACCATGAAAAAAGCGGCCGATGAAATGTCAGACGGCACATCAATGGGCCCTCCCTGCAAAGTACCACCACTACCGAGTGTTACCTCTGCGCCATCGGTTTTCACATCGTAAGCAAAGCCCCTCAGCATGCGCTCCGTGTGATCACGGGTTGGCGCGGGCTCGGTGACAGAGGTTTCGCCCTTGGCATACAGACCGGCCAGCAATACACAGGACTTCACCTGGGCACTGGCCATCGGTAATTTGTAATCAATGCCCTGCAAGGGACGATTGCCTTTAATACGCAGCGGTGGCGTGCCGCCCTCACCGGTTTCTATATCGGCACCCATTAGCGCCAGCGGATCGGCAACTCGCTTCATAGGGCGCGTGGAGAGGGAGTCATCACCCGTCAGCACGCTATCAAAAGTCTGGCCCGCCAAGATGCCTACCAGTAAACGCATGGAGGTACCGGAGTTGCCCAGATACAAGGGCCCCGCCGGGGCTTTCAAGCCCTGTAGACCAACACCGTGTACGACTACCCCGCCGTGATCCGGCCCCTCAATCACCACCCCCATATCACGAAAGGCCTGCAGGGTCGCCAGACTGTCTTCACCCTCGAGAAAACCGGACACTTCGGTTATACCCTCGGCCAAAGAGCCGAGCATAATGGACCGGTGTGAAATCGACTTATCGCCGGGCACCCGAGCCCGACCCTGTAGTACGCCACCCGCCTCTACGCGGTATTGAATTTCTGTGGAGCCCATAGTTTGCAGATACGCCTTGTTATCGAGCATGATTTGAAAGTGATTACGCGCTTCTTTAGCCCGGGTAAAGACACCGAGCAAGTGTTCGCTATCACCTGAAAGTATGGCCTTGCGCAAGCTTTGCAGGTGGTCGGTGACGCTATCCAGCACTTCGACAATAGCCTCGCTATTGGCCAACGTGATGTCGTGCCACATAATGGGGTCACTCGCCGCTATGCGGGTAAAATCCCTGAAACCACCCGCTGCATAGCGAAATATTTCGCGGTTTTCTTCCATACCCGCGAGGGTATCAACCAGAGAATAAGCCAGCAGGTGGGGCAAATGGCTGGTCGCCGCCAGTACCTCATCGTGCTCTGCAACCGGCATCTCACTCACCGTGGCGCCAACACCGCGCCACATGTCGGCAACACGCGTCGTGTGAGCTGCACCCGTTGCAGCCAACGGCGTCAAAATGACCCGGTGATCATCGTAAAGATCCGGCAAGGAGGCCGAAACACCGCTTTTCTCGGAACCCGCAATGGGATGACCCGGTACAAACTGCGCTGGCACCGAGCCATAAATATCTTTAACAGCGGCGACGATACTGCCTTTAACACTCGCCACATCGGTGAAACTCACCTCTGGCGCAAGGTGCTCCTGCAACTGCGCGATAATCTTGGGTACGGTCAGTGTCGGCACGCCGACAACGACAATGTCACCCGCCCTCATCTCTGCAAGAGCCAGCGGCAAATCACTCTCCACCCTGTCGACAACGCCCAGCTCTAGCGCTTTCTGCAAAGTGGCGGGGCTACGCGAGGCACCAATCACTTCGCTAAATAAATGCCGCCGCCGCGCCGCCAGCGCCAGGCTGCCGCCAATCAAGCCGAGGCCGACCACCAAAAGCCGACCAGCAGACGCGGGGTTGTTCGCTGAAGGTAATTCAGCCATAACAATGAATAAGGTAATTGGCAGGATTTAAAAACATAGGGGGCTTACCGATAATAGAAAGAGACCGTTAACTCTAGAGCGCGAATAAAGCGCCGAGCTCTTTAAAGCACCGCGCTGGGATAAGAACCCAGTATGCGTAGATCGGCCACTCTTTCGCGTACCTGAGCTAGGGCTGCTGAAACATGTTCATCGCTCTGGTGACCGAGGAAATCAATAAAAAACACATAGTTCCAGGTGCCACTGCGCGCTGGGCGAGTCTCAACACGGGTCAAATCAACGCCGTGAGTTTGAAAGGGCT
Organism: Gammaproteobacteria bacterium 54_18_T64; assembly: GCA_002162825.1. GTDB lineage: Bacteria > Pseudomonadota > Gammaproteobacteria > Pseudomonadales > Porticoccaceae > Reddybacter. The sequence goes on along the minus strand of MAAU01000066.1, from coordinate 22,588 downwards.
CCAGCAATAGATACAAGGCGCCCGGCTCATTGTGAGCCGAGACGATAACCGAGGTTTTATCGTCGCCACTGGCCGGAATATCATCCCGCCCTATGACCAGAAAACGCGTTGAATTATCCGGATAGTCTTCAATATTTTCGTGTATTTTTTCCAGGGAATACAGTTGCACAGCCATATCGCCGGCAATCGCCGCCGAATTCCACTCACCCTGTACACGGCGCGCCGCTTCGGCATTGCTGCTCACTGGTATGCGTTCAATACCGGGATAATTGGCATCCAGCCATTTACGACACTGCGCCAGCGATTGGGAATGGGAGTAGACCCGAGTAATATTCTCCGCCCTGGTATTGGCGCCGAGCATAAAGTGATGATGGATGCGCAGCTCAACTTCACCGCAAATTTTCAATGAGGACTCGAGAAAACTATCGAGGGTATGATTCACCACGCCTTCGGTTGAATTTTCAATCGGCACCACACCGTAATTCACCGCACCCGATGAGACCTCACGAAATACCTCATCGATGGCCGTCATCGGCCGACTCACCGCCGAGTGACCAAAGTGTTTTAAGGCAGCGGCCTGGGTAAAGGTGCCCTCCGGGCCGAGAAAGGCCACCGTAACGGGCTGTTCAAGAGCCAGGCAGGCCGACATAATTTCACGAAACAGACGGGCAACTTCTTCATCGTCAAGGGGGCCGGTATTAGCTGCCATCACCTTGCGCAGCACCTGAGCCTCTCTCTCCGGTCGATAAAAAACCGCATCGCCACTGGCCACCTTCACTTCGGCAACACTTTGCGCGCAGCGTGCGCGCTCACTAATTAAGGCCAGTAACTGCTTGTCAATGCTATCAATCTGATCCCGTAAAGCGGGCAAATCGACAGCTGTGCCAGTGACATCTTTATCATTAGTCATCGTCTTCCCCTGCTTGAGGAACTGCATCGGGGCCTGTTTCTGAATTCGCCGCAGGATCAGTTTCAGCAGCAACCGTATTTTCATCGACTTCCGTTTCCACACCCTCTACAGCATTCGCTTCGGGGTCTTCCTCCTGAATATCCGCCACGCCGACGAGGGTTTCATCCTCACGCACGCGAATCAGGCGTACACCCTGGGTGTTGCGCCCCAGAGTGGGAATACCGTCGACACGGGTGCGGACCAGCGTACCCTGATCGGAAATCAGCATAATTTCATGACTGGCATCGACCTGCACAGCGCCGACCAGCTTGCCATTGCGCTCCGAGGTTTGAATGGCGATTACACCCTGGCCGCCGCGCTTGTAATTGGGGAACTCGGTCAGCGACGTACGTTTGCCATAGCCCTTGGCGCAAACGGTCAAAATGGTTTTATCCTCAGCGGGGATAATCAACGAGATTAATTCTTCGCCATCGGGCACGCGCATACCGCGCACACCCTTGGCGGTGCGACCCATGGCCCGCACATCGTTTTCATTAAAGCGCGTCACCTTACCGCTTGAGCAAAACAACATTACGTCGCACTCGCCATCGGTGATTGCCGTGCCTATAAGACGATCACCCTCTTCCAGCTCCAGTGCGCGCAAGCCAACACTGCGGCGACGGGCAAAGGCCGACAGCTGAGTCTTCTTCACGGTGCCCTTGGCTGTCGCCATAAACACATACTGATCGTCGCGGTACTCTTCCACCGGCAACATCGAAGTAATGCGCTCACCCTCTTCGAGGGGCAATAAATTCACCATCGGGCGGCCACGGGCATTGCGACTGGCAACGGGTATTTCAAACACCTTCAACCAGTAAACCTTACCGGCATTGGTAAAGCATAAAATGGTGTTGTGGGTATTGGCAATCAGTAGATGCTCGACAAAATCTTCATCCTTCACCGCTGTTGCCGAGCGGCCGGTGCCACCACGGCGCTGGGCCTGGTAGTCATCCAGCGGCTGGGTTTTGGCGTAGCCGCCGTGAGAGATAGTGACCACGCGATCTTCTTCGGGAATCAAATCGGCAATGGTTAAATCACGTCGGGAATCGATAATTTCGGTTTTTCGCTCATCGCCAAACTCTTCATCAATAGCAACAAGTTCTTCTTTAATCACCGCCATCAAGCGATCGGTATCTCCGAGGATTTCCAGGTACTCAACAATCTCGTTGAGCTTTTCCTGGTATTCCGCCAGTAACTTATCATGCTCCATGCCCGTTAAACGGTGCAGGCGCAATTCGAGAATCGCCTGGGCCTGAGTTTCTGAGAGATAATACTTGTTGTCACGCAGGCCGTATTGGGCACTTAATTCATCGGGGCGGCAGGCACCTTCGGCACGCTCCAAAAAGGGTAAGACCTCTGCCGCGCTCCAGCCCATATCGAGCAAGCCCTGACGCGCGTCGGCGGGCGTTGGCGAGCCCTTGATCAACTCGATGACCCGATCGATATTGGCAATAGCCACAGCCAGGCCTTCAAGAATATGACCCCGCTCCCGTGCCTTGCGCAACAAATAGCTGGTGCGACGGGTGACCACCTCCATGCGGTGACGCACGAAGATTTCCAGCAAGCGCTTGAGGTTAACCGTTTGCGGCTGACCATCGACGATGCCGACAATATTAATGCCAAACACACTTTCAAGCTGAGTTTGCGCGTAGAGATTGTTGAGCAGCACATCGCCCATCTCACCGCGCTTGAGCTCAATCACTACCCGCAGGCCGTCCTTATCGGACTCATCGCGAAGTTCGGAGATACCCGCAATTTTCTTGTCTTTGACCAGTTCAGCGATCTTCTCAATCAACTTAGCCTTGTTAAGCTGATAGGGAATTTCACTGATGATGACGGTCTCGCGCTGGGTCTTTGCGTCGACTTCAACCTCGGCCCTGGCGCGAATATAGATGCGCCCACGCCCGGTGCGGTAGGCCTCGAGTATACCCGCCCGACCATTGATAATGCCGGCAGTGGGAAAATCTGGCCCCGGCACCAGCGTCATTAATTCATCAATACTAATGTCTTTGTTTTCAATCAGCGCCAGACATGCCGCGATCACCTCACGCAGATTATGGGGCGGAATATTGGTCGCCATGCCCACCGCAATACCCGATGATCCATTGACCAAGAGATTGGGCACACGTGTTGGCAAGACATCGGGAATCCACTCCGACTCATCGTAGTTGGGAACGAAGTCGACGGTCTCTTTATCGAGATCGGCCAGCAGGGAGTGGGCGATTTTCGACATGCGAATTTCGGTGTAACGCATCGCCGCCGCGGAGTCACCATCGACCGAACCAAAGTTGCCCTGACCATCCACCAGTGGATAGCGCAGTGAAAACGACTGCGCCATGCGAACGATGGTGTCGTATACGGCGGAGTCACCGTGGGGGTGGTATTTACCAATCACATCGCCGACCACACGAGCCGACTTTTTATAGGGCTTGTTCCAGTCGTTATTGAGCTCGTTCATGGCGAACAGAACGCGCCGATGCACAGGCTTGAGACCATCGCGCAGATCGGGGAGTGCCCGCCCAACGATCACGCTCATGGCGTAATCGAGATAGGACTTACTCAGTTCCTGTTCAATATTGACCGGTACTACTTGTTCGGCTGTTTCAACCATACCCACTTATTTCCTGGAAATTCCCGTCTTGCCCCAGCCCGGGCGGCGCTCTAACAACACCGCACACTTTGCCGACACACAAGCGCGAAATTGTAGCATAGAACTCTACCACCTCCCCTATTTCAGCACAGCCAAACAGCGAAGCAAGCCAGTAGGCTATACTCCGCGCTTTGCGCCAGTGGCCAAGGTAGAGCATGCCTGTAGAAAACATCGACATCTTGATCAACGCCGGCTGGCTGATTCCCGTCGTACCTCGCAACACCGTGCTGCGCAACTGCAGCATTGCCATCGACAAAGGTAAAATTATAGCCCTACTGCCCAGCGCCGAAGCCCAACTGCGCTATAACGGCCAGCAAAACTACAACCTACCCGATTCGCTGCTCATCCCCGGACTGATCAACGCCCACGCCCACGCGGCAATGTCACTGCTGCGCGGCTATGCCGACGACCAGCCGCTGCACACCTGGCTCAACGAATCCATTTGGCCCGCGGAAAACCGCTGGGTGAGCGAAGAGTTCGTTTTCGATGGGGCCGAACTCGCCATCGCCGAAATGCTACTGGGCGGCACTACGTGTTTTAGCGACATGTATTTTTTCCCAGACCAAACCGCCAGCGCCGCGCGTAGCACCGGCATCAAGTGTCAGCTGGCCTTCCCCATTCTCGAATTCCCCAGCGCCTGGGCCCGCAATGCCGACGAGTACATTCACAAGGGCCTGGCGCTGCGCGACGAATACCGTGACGACAGCCATATCAGCATCGCCTTTGGCCCCCACGCACCCTACACAGTCAACGATCCGGCCCTGGAAAAAATTGCGACACTGGCCGGTGAACTCGACGCAGCCATTCATATTCACCTCCACGAAAGCGCCACCGAGATTGAGCAAAGTCTCAGCGATTACGGTCTGCGCCCCATTGAGCGACTGCACAAGCTCGGCCTGCTGACACCCCTCAGCCAATGCGTGCACATGACCCAGCTCATCGACAGCGATATCGCCCTGCTGGCTGAAAGTGGTAGTCATGTAATTCACTGCCCTGAATCCAACCTCAAGCTCGGCAGCGGTTTTTGCCCCATAGAACCCCTCCAAAAGGCTGGCATTAACATCGCCCTGGGCACTGACGGCGCCGCCAGCAATAACGACCTCAACTTGCTCGGCGAAGCGCGCACCGCCGCCCTGATTGCCAAGGGCCTGTCTGGCAAGCCCGACTTACTGCCCGCCCACGAGGCACTGGAGCTTGCCACCATCAATGGCGCCCGAGCACTGGGTATTGATGAGCAAACCGGTAGCATCGAAGTCGGCAAGGCCGCCGACCTGGTCGCTATTGATCTTGCCAATATTGCTAGCCAGCCCCTGTATAATGCCTTTTCCCAGTTGATTTATACCGATAGCGCCAGCCACGTCAGCCACACCTGGGTCGATGGCAAGTTACTGGTTGAAAATGGCCAATTGCTAAATATTGATCAGGTCGAATTGATTAACAAGGCTCAAGCCTGGCAGAAAAAAATTGCGGCCGAGCGCTAATTCACCGCACTGCACCCCCGCCCCACGAAAGCCCCATGCAAAGAAATTCCTGGAGAACACATACGTGAGCAGCAACGATTCACCCAGCACACACAATGTTGATGCGGCGGAAATTGCCAAATTCGAAGCCCTGGCCAGCCGCTGGTGGGACAGGAACAGCGAATTTAAGGCCCTCCACGACATCAACCCCCTGCGTGCCAACTGGGTGGACCAGCTGTCGCCGGTGGCGGAAAAATCCCTGCTCGATGTCGGCTGCGGTGGCGGCATACTCTGTGAGGCCATGGCCCAGCGCGGCGCACGGGTGAAGGGCATTGACATGGGCGCAACACCCCTCAAAATCGCCCGCTTGCACAGCCTGGAATCCGGTGTCGAGGTTGACTACCAACAAATCACCGCCGAAGAGCTGGCCGCGCAAACACCGGAAAGCTACGACGTGGTCACCTGCCTGGAAATGCTCGAACACGTGCCCGATCCCGCCTCCGTTATCAGCGCCTGTATGCGCCTGGTGAAACCCGGCGGCGATGTCTATTTTTCCACCATCAACCGCAACCCCAAGGCCTTTCTATTTGCCATCGTCGGTGCCGAATACGTGCTCAATATGCTGCCTCGCGGCACACACTCTTATGGCAGTTTTATTCGCCCCTCCGAACTCACCCGCTGGGCACGACAGGCCGGCCTCGAGGTGAGCGCTATGACCGGCATGGTCTACAATCCTCTGAGCAAAAAATACAGCCTCAACGAACGCGATGTCAGCATCAACTACCTGCTTCACGCCCGTAAACCAGCCTAGACAAGCGTCTATTGAAGCCGCTCATTCACCATTTTGTAACTCAGTCGTAAAAGAAGGAAGTCGCGCATGTCACCCGTAAACTATCAGGCCGTGTTGTTTGATCTCGACGGCACCCTGCTCGACACCGCGCCCGACTTCACCACCGCTATCAATCTGATCTTAAGGCGACATCAGCGGCCAACTTTAGCGGAAAATGATATTCGCGCCATCATCACCCACGGTTCGGCCGGCTTGCTCAGCCATGCCTTCAATTGCAGCGAAGATGACGCCAACTTTGAGGCACTGCGGGAAGAATTCCTCGATATTTACTTCCAACACCTGGCACAAAACACCTGCCTCTTTCCCGGCATGGAGACGCTGCTCAAGGCCCTCGGCGAGCACAATATCCCCTGGGGTATCGTCACCAATAAACCGCGGCGTTTTACCCGGGCAATACTCGAGGGCCTCGCCCTGCAGCCAGCACCGCAATCTGTGGTCTGCCCCGACGATGTCGAGCACAACAAACCCCACGCCGAACCGGTGCTACTGGCCTGCCAGCAACTCGGCGTCGCACCCCAACACTGCGTCTTTATCGGAGACCACCTGCGCGACATTGAGTCCGGCATCAATGCGGGCACCGCAACCATCGCTGCCGCCTACGGCTATATTGACGAGGTGGAGCGCCCCGGAGATTGGGGAGCCGACTATCTGGTCGACGACCCTCGACAACTCTTCGACTTAGTGATTGCCCGATCTTCATCTAAAGCGGCACCAACACAACAAGCAAGCTAACCTATGAAAAGACCCAGACCATGAGCACTGAAGAACCCAAAAGCTATCAGCCCCCGAAACAATGCCTGCAAGACAGAGTTATTCTCATCACCGGTGCCGGCAGCGGCATTGGCCGTACGGCCGCGCTCAGTTGCGCGGCCCAGGGCGCCACGGTGATTCTGCTCGGCCGCACGGTGGAAAAACTCGAGGCGGTTTACGACGAGATAGAGCAGGCTGGCTCGCCGACCCCGGCAATTTACCCGCTCTGTCTGGAAGGTGCCTCCGAGCAGGATTACCAAACCTTGGCCACTACCGTCGAGCAGGAGTTCGGTCCGCTGCACGGTCTTTTGCACAACGCCGGCCTACTCGGCCAGCGCACCACCATCGCCAACTACCAGGCGCAAATTTGGCAGCAGGTGATGCAGGTCAATCTCAACGCCCAGTTCCTGCTCACCAAGTCCCTACTACCAGTCATGAAGACCGCCGATGACGCCGCCATCCTCTTCACATCATCCGGTGTCGGACGCCAGGGCCGCCCCTTTTGGGGAGCCTATGCGGTGTCGAAGTTCGCCACCGAAGGGCTCGCTCAGGTGCTCGCCGGCGAGCTTGACGAGGTCAGCAACATTCGCGTCAATTGCCTCAACCCCGGCGCCACCCGCACCCCCATGCGCGCCGTCGCCTACCCGGCAGAAGACCCCGGTACCCTCTTCAGCCCCGAACAAATCATGCCCGCCTATCTTTACCTGCTGGGGCCAGACAGCAAAGGCATCAGTGGACAATCATTTGATGCTCAATAAGCAACAACCTATACAGCTCATGGAATCCCTTATGAAAATCAAATTATTATTTTTAGCCATCCTACTAAGCTGCACTGGCATCAACACCCATGCCGAGAGCAAGGCACCCGAAGTAGAACAATTCGTCGGCGCATGGTCAGGCGAATATGTCCATAAAAATCAAAATCGCAGAGACAGCTGGCTACAAACCCGCAAAGCCGACGGTACTTTTCAATTAATTTATAAACGTTATGAGTACAGCGTCATCAAAAGCACAGAAACCAACGAGGGAACGTGGTGGTTAAAAGATGGATATTTTTACGAAAAGCAAAATGGTGCTCATGACAAAGCCGACAAATATGCCTACGAATTAATCGGCGACAATAAAATTAAATTCACGGAAATAAATACTAACGAGAAAACATCAGAAGTCATTGAAGGTTATTCGTTTACCGATACAAGAGTAACGAAGTAGCTTCCACAAAGAGCCTTAAGAAATAACACCTGAGCCAGGCCCTACTGATCAAAGCCCATACCGACAAAGTGATTTGACCGAATGAATATTGCAGCCCTGCTTGAAAAAACCGCTCGCCGCTTTCCCAAAAACAGGGCTATCTCCAGCGGACTTGAGCCCCACTGCGATTACGCCACATTGGCCCAACGGGTCGCCGCCATTGCCGGCTATTTAAAAAATGAGCTGCACTGCCAGCCCGGTGAGCGCATCGCACTGGTGATGAAAAATTCACCTCAGTATATCGAAGCCCTGTTTGGCATCTTGCACGCGGGACTTTGCGCGGTGCCCGTCAATGCCAAACTACACCGCCGGGAGTTCGCCTACATACTGGAAAACAGTGCCGCCAGCCATGCCTTTATTAGCGATGATTTCACCGATACCATCGCTGAACTAAGTAATACCATCGACACCCTGAAGTCATTTATCAGTGTTAACTCCTCGGCTTTTCAGCAAGTCTATAACTCAACACCTTTAAGCCTAGAGCAGTGTGAGCCCGACACCATCGCCTGGTTGTTTTACACCAGCGGCACCACCGGCCAGCCCAAGGGCGCCATGCTTAGTCATCGCAATTTGATGGCGATGACACAAAGCTATTTCGCCAGTGTCGACACGATCGAGCCCGGTTCTACCCTGCTCCACGCCGCCCCCATGTCTCACGGCTCCGGCCTCTACGCCTTCCCCAATATCGCTGCCGCTGCCCATCAGGTTGTTTCCCAGAGTGGCAGCTTTGAGCCGAAGGAAATTCTCCAGCTTATTAACCACTACCCCGAGGTGTCGATGTTTGCCGCACCGACCATGATCAAGCGCATGGTCGAGACACCCGCTGCCCAAAATGAAAACACCAACAATTTAAAAGTGATGATCTACGGCGGTGGCCCGATGTATGTCGCCGATATAAAAGTTGCAATGGAACGCTTTGGCAATAAATTTGCGCAGATCTATGGCCAGGGTGAAACACCGATGACCATTAGCTGCCTCAACCGTGCCGACCACCTCGGACGCGACGACCTGCCACTCGACGAACTGCTCGCCTCTGTCGGCTGCGCCCAGGTACCGGTTGAAATCCGTATTGCCGATGAAAAGGGCAATGCCCTGCCCGAGGGCGAAGTCGGTGAGATACTGGTCAGCGGCGATACCCTGATGCTGGGTTACTGGCGAAACCCCGAGGCAACGGCAAAGACCATCGTCGACGGTTGGCTCTATACCGGCGATATGGGCATGCTCAACGCTCAGGGTTACTTGACACTGAAAGACCGCTCGAAGGACTTAATCATCAGCGGCGGCACCAATATTTATCCCCGCGAAGTGGAGGAAATCCTCCTTGAGCACCCCGATATCATTGAGGTCTCAGTGATTGGCAAAGCCGACCCCGAGTGGGGTGAGGAAGTCGTCGCCTTTGTCGTGCAGCGTGAAGCGGCCACACTCGACAAGGCACAACTCGACGCCTTCTGCATAGCCAACATGGCTCGCTTTAAGCGTCCCAAGCACTATCACTTTGTCGCACAACTACCGAAAAATAATTACGGTAAGATTCTAAAAACTGAATTACGGGCCTTGCTGGACTAGCTCGGGCAGACTTCCAATCAAGCACCAAAGGTAAAATGAATACTCTTTAGTTAAACTCGGAATTATTGCGGTAATGCCAGCCGCCGGCCCCAGCAACAAATAGGGTACCGCCCTGTTTAGCCTATTTTACAAAGAAAAAACCCCACAAGATAAACTCTTGCAGGGTTTTAGTTTTACTTGAAGCAACAAGGCTAATTAAACCTGTCTATTTCAGCTTGCCAGCCACCTCGCTTATTTGCCGCGCTGGCGATAACCAAGGCCGGCCAGACCGAGGCCCAACAACAGAAGCGTCCCCGGCTCAGGCACAGGCACAGTACGATCCAGAACGTCCTGTGAACCGATAAAGATCTGCTCGTAGCCGTTGTTTAAATTTTTGCCGTAACCCCAACTTTCACCCGTACAAGCCTCATTATCTTGGCCACCGAAACCCGCGTCACAGCCGAGTCGAAAATCGATATGGAAAGTATACATATTGAGATCAATACCGCCATTCGCAAATAAAGAAGCAAACAAGTCATTAAGCTCTGGGAACATTAAGGCATAGGCCGCCTCATTGGCACCGAGGTTATGATCTATGCCGAGTACAGCGCCACCGGACAAGACATAGTCCGTTGCAAGATTACTCGTCACATTGGGATTATTACTGGTGTGGTCATAAAAAAAACCTTCGTCACCCACACCCGAGGAATAAGTAGTCACATCACCTTCACCAACACCACCACCAAATCCAAAGGGCAAATAAGCACTATCACGATTGGTAAATTCAAACACCTCATCGACCAAATTGCCCGCAGTATCAGTCACCCACAACTGTGCCCAGGCCGCCAACGATTCTCCCGCTGTACCTAAACTTTTCACCTGATTATTATTGAAATAGACCACCATATCCTTCCCGCTGAGGAAAGTATCCATAGCGGCCAGAGAGGCATCCCAACTGGTGGTGTAGTTCTTATTTATCGAGCCACCGGAAATACCGGGGTCATTCGCCACATCCGTGGTTGTATAATAATTCACACCACTGCTATTGGGGGCATCATAAGCCTTATCCATACCGTCGGCATTGGTGGTTACCGGGCCACCATTAGACCCCGTGGCCACCACGATGAGATCTTTAATCGCCCCCGGTGTAGATTGAACATAGTAGGGATTACCCGGACCTGGGTTTTCTACGGCGACAAACGCCTGCAAAATGGGTAGCGAATAGGAGTTAGCATCGCCGTAAGTGACATAGTCCGAACTCGGTAAAACCGTCGCCTGAGCCAAGGCTGGCGCTAGAAGTGCACAGGCAAAGATTCCAAAGGTTTGCTTGTTGATACGCATGCTAAACATCCCTATTTATATTTATATTTATATTTATATCCCAATAGCTAACAAGGCATATTCCGTACCAATTTATTTTACTTAATGATTTCAATACCTTAAGAGAAGGCGGCCTTAAGAATTCTTTAAAGTGTAAAAAAACCTGACAAATTGAATCGTCATCCTCCATTTTCTTAGGGAATAAGATAAAAAAGCCAGATACGGACTGCCATTCCGTATGCACACAACATTACAGCCCCAAGCAAAAATGAGCTAAACCGTTGTTATAAAAGATGAAATAAAATTATAAACGAGAAACCAGAAAGTGTGAGGGTGTAAAAAAAGATGACACTTAGCGCTCAACAAGAAGCCTTTACACCCTCAGCCACTTCTTACACCAAACGCGGTGCCGCCGGATTTTTTAGCCCTTTAGCCAGAGTCTTCGGCATCAAGTCCTGCAATTGCTCCTGAGTCCAGCGCGTATCGCTAAAAATACTGCGTTCTTTGGCGGGCAGAGAAACCAGGGTGATTTCACCACCACCGACAATAAAGTCACGGCCGTTAATATGAGAGGCCGATTCGGTACAGAGGTATACCACCAGCTGTGACACCTGCTCGGGGGCGAAGGTTTCGGAGTCTTCCGTCATGTCCTCAATCTCGAACATAAACTCGGGCAGTGGCAGCTTGCCGGCGCGCGCCATTTCCAGGGCTTTTTTCATATCAACGGCACCGGCCATGCGGGTACCGGCACGGGGGCGAATGGCGTTAGTCGTGACATTGTAGGGCCCAAGCTCTAAGGCCAGGGTGCGAGAAAAGCCGACGATGCCCTCTTTCGCTGCCGCGTAGTTAGAAGCGGCATAACCACCCAAGCCCGCTTCGGAGGCCGTATTAACAATGCGACCACTGCCCTGCTTACGGAAAATTTCCGCCGCCTGTTTGGTCACTGCAAACAGTCCTTTGAGATGCACGGCAATAACACTGTCCCACTCTTCCTCGCTCATTTTCACAAACAACTGATTGCGGATATTGCCCGCGTTGTTGACCACAATATCGAGACGGCCAAAGGCATCCAGTGCCTGCTGCACCATACTCTCGCCATCGGCGACACTGGTGACGTTGCCATAATTGGCAACGGCCTCACCACCTGCGGCGATGATTTCATTAACTACATCATCCGCCGGGCTAGCGTCATCACCGGCACCGAGCACTGAGCCACCAAGGTCATTGACCACCACTTTTGCGCCCTCTGCGGCTAAGGCCAGTGCATGGGTCCTACCCATGCCGCGACCCGCGCCAGTGACAATGGCGACCTGCCCTTCTAATAAGTTACCCATATGCTATCTACCTCTGTATTGAACAATTAATAAAGTTATTTTTGCTATCCCTTCCAGGCGATAGCTCTTAAAATTGATCGCAGTATTCTAAAGCACTGATTCAACGCACTAAACCCCAAAAAATTAATTTATTATAAAGGCGGGTTATACCATGCAAAAAAAACACATTCTCGATGGCATTCGCGTGCTCGATTTCTCCCAACATGTCGCCGGCCCCAGTGCCAGTCGCATGATGGCTGAGATGGGCGCTGAAATCATCAAACTCGAGCTGGCCCCCTTCGGTGAACAAATCCGCCAGGTCGGGCTCAAGATCAATGACCGCAGTGTTTATTTTATCCAACAAAATCGTGGTAAAAAAAGCGTCTGCGTCGATATGAAAACAGACGAGGGCCGCGAGATTGTCTACGGCCTCGTGAAGCAGTCCGACATCGTGCTGGAAAACTTTGCCCCCGGTGCTATTGCCCGGCTGGGCCTAAGCTGGGAAAGAGTCCAGCAAATAAACCCAGAGTGCATCATGTGCTCCATCTCCACCTTTGGGCAGACCGGTCCTCTCGCCACTCTGCCCGGCTACGATTTTATCGGCCAGGCCTACGCTGGTATTACCGGCATGATAGGCGATGAAGAAAACGGCCCCTATATTCCCCTCGCCGCACTGGGTGACACCATGACCGGCGCCCACGCGCTGGCGGCAATTAATGGCGCGCTCTACCACCGCGCTACCGGTGGCACAGGTCAGTTTCTCGATATCTCTCTACTCGACTGCTACTTCCACTGTCACGAAATGAATGTCGGTACGGTGAGCGCCAGCCAGGGTACTTACACGCCCAAACCCGGCCGCCATCACAGTGCCGTTGGCCCCCTCGGTGTATTCAAAAGTAAGGATGGCTACATGGTGTTGATCGCGATTTTGCGGCGCTGGCCCGACTTCTGTGAGGTTATTGGTATGCCCGAATTGATCGACGACCCACGCTTTGCAGACGATGCCCTGCGCGCACAGAATCAAGATGCACTAACCCCGATTATTGAAGAGTGGCTGCAGGCGCAGGAAAGCGATGCGGCAACCATAAAAATGCTCGGTGAAAAACACATCCCCGTGGCGCCTATTCTTTCTATCAAAGAAGTGATGGAACATGCCCATATGCAAGAGCGCGGCACGGTGCGAACCGTCACCGACAGAGGTGCTGGCAGCTTTGAAATACCCGGTATGCCACTGCGCTTTTCCGCCTTTGACAATGACCTGGAGCTCGACGCCCCCTACCTTGGCGAACACAACAGCGAAGTGCTCAGCAAGCTATTGGCTATGGATAAGGAAAAAATTCACGCGCTTACCACACAGGGCGTACTGATTAACGAGCCACTGCCGAACACCAACAATTAAACTTATACGCTAACTTACTGAAGGAAAGCCCTATGAATAAAGTCGCACTCGTCACCGGAGCCAGCCGAGGCATCGGCCGCGCCATAGCCATCGCCCTGGCTGAATACGACTTTAGTGTCGCCTGTTTTGCCCGCGATCGCGAAAAGCTCGATGAAACGGTAGCAATGATTACTGCTGCCGGCGGCACAGCCAGCGTGCATATCGGTGACGTCAGTAGTGATGACAACCTGCAAACATTGGTCGACGAGGTCAGTAGCCTACACGGTGGCATCGACGTGCTGGTCAATAATGCGGGGATTACCGAGGGTGCCGCGGCGAAGAACATTACCCCCGAACGCTTCCGCGAGGTCCTCAACGTCAACCTGGTCGCTCCCTGGGTACTGGCCCGCGCCGTACAACCGGTAATGAAAGCCCGTGGTGGTGGCGTTATTATCAATGTCGGTTCCACCTACGGCTCAACGGGCGTCGCCAACAACTCACCCTATTGCAGCTCCAAGGCTGGGATCGAAGGGCTGACCCGCGCCCTGGCCCGAGAATGGGCACGCGATGAAATACGAGTAATTTGCGTGGCGCCGGGCTTTGTCAAAACCGATATGGTCGGCGATAGCTTTGGTGGCACCGAGGTGGAAAAGCTGGTGGTATCACGCATTCCCATGAAGCGCTTTGGCGAGGCAGAGGAAATTGCCCAATTGATTGCCTTTTTATCCACCTCCAAAGCCGGCTTTGTAACCGGCGAAACCCTGGTCATCGACGGTGGCCAGCGCTCACTCATCTAAGATCCAAGTATTGCCAGCCCACCTAGATCGCCGATAGCGCTTTGAATTGCTTCCCATTTGCGCCACTTTTGGTCATGATTGTGGGCTGACAATTATGGGTAGTGGCCCTATAAGCCGCTAAAACAAACAATGAGCAAAGAAGAAGTTGGCGTAAAACGCTTTAGCAAAAAAGAAAGTTCCAGCCGCATTGCACGTATCCCCACACCGACCGGCTACGCCGGGCTGGGCGACATCAACAGCTATCTTATTTTCCCCGAGCAAAGCGGTGGTGAATTGTTCCTCATCGATACCGGCATTTGCTCAGATGAAGCCTGGCAGGCCCTCAATGATGGTCTCTCCGAGCTCGATCTGCGCGTCGAGGACATTGATAGAATACTGCTCACTCACGGCCACACCGACCACTACGGGCAGGCTCAGCGCATTCACGAACTGTCGAACTGCCAACTCTGGGCCCATGAAAATCTATGGCTCACCAATGAGCGCATGCGCCCACCCCCCGAACGCAAAGAACAGGAACTCTACTACTACGCACTGTGGGGCGTTGACAGGAGCCTGGCGGATAAAGCCATCGCCCGCCGAGCCAAAATTGCCGACCGCTACCACCCCATGGAACCCGATCATCTTTTAAAGGATGACGAGATCGTCGCCATCCCCGGCTTCGACCTGAAAACCATACACACACCGGGCCACTGCCCCGACGAGGTGGTGTACTGGCAGGAGGAAGAGCGCATATTCTTTTCCGGCGATCACCTACTGCCCAATATCACCCCGGTTTGTCTTACTCAAATACCTCGCAATGAAGGTGATGAGCGGCCCCGTTCATTGATCGAATACCAGCAATCTCTGGAGAAGGTCTCACCCTACCCCGCTCACGTCACCTATCCCTCCCACGGTGCACCGATAACGGACCACCTGGAATTGATTAAGTCCTATGGACTGTCGACAGACCGACGTCTATTGAAAATTAGCCGTATTCTTGAGGCCGGTGGCCCCATGACGCCCATGGCCGTCGGCAAAGAACTCTTCCCCAAGGCCTGGCAAGAACAAATTGTACCGGTGATGTCGGAAATCATCGGGCACTGCGACATTCTTGAGGATAAGGGCCACCTGGTCGAAACTCTAAAAAATGGCGTCATTGAATACCACTATCGATCAACCCCCGCACCCAGCTAAAACTGCTAAAGACCTGTGTATTGCCAAGTGTAAGCACAGGCCTTTGCCGCTACGTCTGAAGTAAAACAACACAACAATAATAAATAATTAGGGAAGTCTCTTATGAATTACGAAAACCTGGAGTTTTGCCGCGCCGAACTCAATGGCCACGTACTCACCGTGACCATTAATCGCCCCGAGGTGATGAACTCTCTGCACCCGCCCGCCAATTTCGAGCTGGAGCAAGTCTTCAACGCCTTCGCTAATAACCCGGAGCAATGGGTGGCGATTCTCACTGGCGCCGGTGATCGCGCCTTCAGCGCCGGCAATGATCTGAAATACCATGCCAGTGGCAGCAAGCGCGGCACCCCTGAGACGGGCTTTGCCGGACTGACATCACGCTTCGATTGCAACAAACCCATTATCGCTGCCGTCAATGGCGTAGCCATGGGCGGAGGCTTTGAAATTGCCCTCGCTTGCGATCTAATCATTGCCGCAGACAGTGCCAAATTTGCACTACCAGAACCCCGAGTTGGTCTCGCCGCACTCGCCGGTGGCCTGCAACGCTTACCCCGACAAATCGGCCTCAAACCCGCCATGGGTATGATACTCACCGGCCGCCATGTCAGCGCCGCGGAGGGAATGTCTCTTGGCTACGTCAATGCCGTGGTACCCCAGGCAGAACTCATGAACGAAGCGCGGCGCTGGGCAGAGATGATCTTGCAGTGCTCACCGGTGTCCATTCGCACCAGTAAAAATGCGGTCATGCACGGGCTTGACCAGCTCGACCTCGGAGCTGCCATTAAAGGCTCGCTCTCTCTGCCCTCGGTAAAAACGCTGATGAGCAGTGCCGATTTTGAAGAGGGACCTGCCGCCTTTGCAGAAAAGCGCAAACCCCAGTGGCAGGGTAAATAGCCACGAAAGGCCAGCTACCCACCATTGTTGTCGCAATGGGCCTTTTACCAAAGGCCCACAACTTTTATCAACACGACATAAAATGCTATGGATTTTTACCCGCTAAAGCTGGCACAATAGCGGCCCGCCAACGTGGCGGAATAGAGATCCATCTACGCCTCCGTAGCTCAGCTGGATAGAGTAATCGGCTTCGAACCGATTGGTCGGGAGTTCGAATCTCTCCGGGGGCACCATCTCTTTGCTACACCACTCTTCAAGAATTCTCCGTCATTGTTTTACCCTTATCCTGGGGCTCTCCGTTCCCCTACGCCTTCTCCATTGAGCTAGGCTCACGCTTGATTCTTCCCGCCCTCTGCTAATAGAGTACTCCGCTAAGGTTGTCAGACCATAAATCTTGTCAACGGCTCTAACAGCACAGAAAATCAACACAAAAAAAAGCCCGCTATCTAGCGGGCTTTTTTTACTCGACTAGCAATCAGTGATGCTGAGGTCCGTTTCCATTCGCTAGGGCCACCTGTGCCGCCTTATATTTCGGCACCAGTAACCAGCGCGCCAGTGCGGGCATCACAATAATCGCGGCCAGCATGTTAACCACAAACATAAAGGTCAACATAATACCCATATCGGCCTGGAATTTAAGGGGTGCAAAGATCCACGCACCGACACCGACACCCAGTACTACACCGGTGAAGATAACCGGGCGTCCCGTAGTCGACATTGCGTGAATGAAGGCGTTTTCAATAGTCTCCCCCTCCTCAATATAGTGGCCGAGCTTACTGTATATATACACCGCATAATCGACCCCCACACCGACACCGAGTGCGACAACAGGCAAGGTATTCACCTTCAGGCCGATGCCTAAAATAGCCATCAATGCGTAGCAAAGAATTGACACCATAGTTAAGGGCAGAACAATACAGAGCATACCGCCAATCGAACGGAAGGTAACAATCGCCAGGGCAATAATGGCACTGTATTCCCAAAACATAATAGGCAACTGCGCCTCTTCAACGGCGTCATTGGTCGCGGCAATAATACCGACATTACCTGTTGCCAATAGAGGATTGAATTTTTCCTTAGGCAAATCTGATTCAAAGGCTTGAATACCTTCAATAATGGTATTGATAGTTTCCGCTTTGTGATCGATGGTGAAAATATTAATCGGCATGGCCTTACAGGCCGCATCCATAAATTCATCACCGCCGGCACCCATGTGATAGAGCGAGGAAGACATGGTGCTAGGGTTTCTCGAGAGTGCGAACCAGCGCGGGCTACCCTCGTTATTGGCCGTCAGGATCACCTTCATATTATCGACCAGTGATCGCACCGATTTCACTCCCGGCAAGTTGCGCACATGCCAGGCAAAGCGGTCGATTTCATTCATTACAGCGAAATCAACACAGGCGTTATCTTCAGACTCGATCACCAGACTAAGCTTGTCCACACCGACCGAAAAACGCTCAGTGATAACACGACTATCAACGTTGTAGCGCGCATCTTCTCGCAACTCGGGTATACCGGTCTGTGAATCACCAATTTTCAAATCGTTGTTGGCGATACCGCCCCATACGGTGGCCATTACACATAAGGAGATAACCACTAGCGATGGCTTGGTATGGGTCAACTTACCCAAGACGCGCCATATTTTGGCACGACGTACTTCGCCACGCTCATGCTTGGTACGCAACTTATCGAGATTACTGGGGTTTATATAAGACAGTAATATGGGCAGCAGCACCATATTAGTGAAGATGATTGACGCAACACCCAGTGTCGCCGCAATGGCCATTTCCTGAATGATACCAATGTCAATCAACAGCACGGTTAAGAAACCCACCGTGTCACTAATCAGCGCGATGATGCCTGGGATAAAGAGGGCATGAAATGCACGCTGTGCGCCAATCATGCCGCTAACGCCAACCGCTTTTTCGGGTTTGGGGTCAACGGCATTGCCCCAGTCATCTTCCACCCCGCCATACATAGTCTGCCATAGCCAGGCATTAATCTTCTGGATGCCGTGACTAACGGCAATCGAAAACACCAGGAAGGGGACGAGTATGCTCATAGGGTCGAGACTGAAACCCATGAGGGGCAGCAGGCCCATTTGCCAAACTACGGCGACCAAACCGCTCACCAAAGGTAAGAGGGTCGCTTTAATCGAACCGGTATAGTTGTAAAGAAACAGTCCGGTACAGATAAATGTCACACCAAAGAACAGCATGACCACTCGAGCACCATCGGCAATATCGCCTGTGGACTTAGCAAAACCGATAATGCGGACACTAATGTTGTCGGTTTCTATGACGTTGCGTATTTTATCTTCAAGATCCTGGGAGACCTTCTGGTAATCCAGAGGTTCACGGGTCGAGGGATCCATATCCAGCAATTCAACACGAATCAGAGCACTGGAAAAATCGTTAGAGACCAAACTACCAAGCCGTCCCGACTTAATAATATTATTACGAAGTACCGGCCACCACTCATCCGTGGGGCGGAATTCAGCGGGCACGACATTGCCTCCCGCGAAACCATCCTCAACCAACTCAATATAGCGAACATTGGGTGTCAAAATTGAAGTCACCGTGTGTCGAGCGACCCCCGGTAAGAAGAATACCTCTTCATTTGCTCCTTTTAGTGCCTCAAAAAACTCGGCATTAAAAATATCGCCTTCATCCTGAGTCAAAGCAATGATTAATTGATTGCCACTGCCAAATTCTTCTCTATATTTAATCAGTGTTTGCAGATATTCGTGCTTTAAGGGCAGTAATTTTTCAAAACCAGCTTCCATCCGTAATGACGACGCGTGGTAGCCCATAAATATGGTCACCAGGCAAAAAATGGACAAAATTAAAATACGATTGGAAAAAAGCCTATCCTGAACCCAGGCCGTTATCTTATTTTTAAGCATTATTACTACCCCTACCCTGATTTATATCTTGCCCGATAGATTTTGTTAACGCGGCGCGCAAATACACAATGCACTAGTTAGCCGATGCCAAAATGGAATCCACTAACAGTGCACCACTAACGGAGAGAAATTACTTTTACGCCCGAGCTGCCAAATAGCAGCAATTCACCGTCTCTTATTGTTTGTATTGACATTAGTGAATCGAAATGTGGGTAGGGCTCTTTTTCAGCCGCCATCGCACTCTTATCCATGGTCAGCAGAGTACCACTGGCACCCACCAACACTAACTTGCCATTTGGCAACTCAAAGGAATCAAAAATATTGGCCAATGTACCCGTTTCAATTTTAGCCCAGCTTTGCGCACTGTCGCTAGAGCGGTATACATTGCCACGCAAGCCATATACCAATAATTCGCCTGTACTCAGCTCATTGATACCAAAGAATGAACCTGTATAGGGAGACTCAAGGATCTGCCAACGCATATCGCCTTCGGCTTTGTCGTCAAACAAAAGCATGGTACCGAGCTCACCCGCTATTAGCAGTTTATCCTGGTATAAAATCATGCTGTTGAAATTGGGCTCGGGCTCCATTTCCTTGCTTTCCAGTAAATCATAAAGGCCCCTGGTATCCACCGTATTCCAGTTTGCACCACCGTCGCTGGTCACCAACATCAAGCCGTAGGCACCAATCGCATAGCCATTATTTTTGTCCTTAAAGACAATATCGAGAACCGGCTTGGGAATATCACCACCAGTGATGGGGTCTTCATACTGAATATCCCAACTTTTACCACCATCGGTGGTGTGCAAAATCAAGGTATCGTGACCACCGGCCCAACCCTCGCTTTCATCGATAAAAAAGATCGTCGTCAACAGGGCCTGCGTCGGCGAATCTGCCTGCTGCCATTCAATACCATCTTTGGAATAAATAATATTGCCGTATAAACCCGGTGCAAAATAACTCTCGCCACTGTGCACTGAATCCGTCAGCAATATATGACTGGTAAGTTCCGATTTCATCACAGACCGTTGCAGGGACTGCTCAGACACGGCAAAAACTGATGTCATTAACAGCGCCATACCCACAAACACACGAGTCAGAAACGCCATATCCGGCAATTTCGAATCAGCTGCCTTTGTTCTTATTTGGAAATACTTCAACTTCTCCACCCCTCAATTCGACCTAAGACACCTGTATTCAACCGCCTACAAACACTAGTTCAGCCACAACTTATACTGTTGTTTTGAGCCAAGCCAGCAAATGACAACTGATTTACATATTATAAATTATAGCCACTACAAACTCTATTCATTTTGACTAACGAACAGGCAATAAATTGAACCGCAAGTGCCATGGTAACCCGCAACAATCAACCCAAAGTCAAACTCCAAACAAAAAAAAGGCAGGTGTTGCCACCTGCCTTTTTGATCATGTTGCTAGCTACCTAACCCCGTTGCGCCTAATAGATGCTGGTGTAAAGTACTTGTCCGCCCAGCGGCCTGTGAAATCTGGCGGATTTTTCTTATCAAAGAGCAGGGCAATCATACGGCCAGCCTGCATGTCGTATTGAAATTCAGCTGCTGGTGCCATAAAGCCGATATCGTAATACATGACATCATGGTCTTCCCAGTAGCGCCAGATCTCACCGCGACGATCATAGCCATCTACTACCATAATGAAGTAAGAATCTTCATCAAGGTACATAACGCGACGCTTATAGTCGTGGCTGGTGCCCTCTTTCAGAGTGCCCTCGAGAACCCATACGCGGTGTAATTCATAGCGCGCAAACTCCTGATTCAAACGACCTTCGGAGGTAATGATGTTTTCCGGTCCGGCATTTGTAGCGTGGAGCTTGTAGGCATTGTAGGGAACGTAAAGCTCTTTCTTGCCTACCATCTCCCAGTTAAACCTGTCGTTGGGGCCATTAAAACCCCACTTCTGGTCTGTTGTCGCCAAGCCATCACTTGCTGTCAGCGGATTATCATAAACGATCTGCGGTGCTCTTTTAACACGACGCTGTCCAGGACTATAGGCCCAGGCTCCACGAAATTTCTTAGTGAAGGAGACAGGGTCTTTCGCCAAAACTACCTGACCGGCAACTTTTGCGGGTGCAAGTAAGGTCTGGTAATAGTGCAGGTGATCGGTTTCGGGGTCAAAATTCTGGATATCTGGATCACTGTACTTATAGTGCTGCTGTACCGAGAGCTGGTTAATCGTATATTTACCGCTCGAGGTGATGGCCAGTGTTTGCTCCATACTATCGACCCAAACATTGAGCGGGCGAGTCGCCTGGTTCATCAGCAACTCATTGCCATTCTTCGGGATGGGAAAAGCCCAGGCATGATGAGCATTTTTGAAACCGACAATGCCCTGCCCTTTCTCAGGGGCCAGAACGACCTCGGCTGTAGCGGCATTTTCAATCGACGCCTCGTATATATAGGGCGCGTACACTGCTGAACGACGCGTCTGATAAACATTCATATACCAGTCTGGGTAGGTCTTAAACATCGCCTTCTGACCATCACTCAGCTTATCGGCGTGGTCATTGTAATTTTGCGCGGTGATTTTAAATAAGACCTTGTCATCACGGAACGGGTCGGTGTGATACTCGCCCGCCACAAAATCCGACGGTGCCTGCAGGCGCTCATTCTTCCACTCAGGGATTGTACCGTCGGCATTGCCCGCACGAGTCGCACCAGCGGGAGTCAACTCCGTACCTTCAACACCTAATTTTGCAATTTGCTCGGGAGCCACTTTGGCAAGAGCCAATGGCGAGGCCGCGCACAGGGCAAAGGCAACCGCCGCGACAAGGCCCTTAACCTTGTCTATTTTCTTCAATTCGCTAATTTTAAACATTATTACTACCTTCCATACATTATTTTTATGGGTTCTCTGAACTATGTTTTACCAGCGACACGACTACCGCCCATCCGGTAGCAGTAGCCCTGCCACTGTATTACTGCTACTTGTCATTCACCCCCTGTTAGAAACTACGCTTAAAGACGATAGAGACGTTATCGCGACCGTCACTGGTACCCGCAGTACCAATCCAGGACACATACTGTAGATCTACAGTTGTACTGGAAAGGTAGCTAAAACTCACCTTAGCAATCAAAGTGCGCTGATTCTCAACCATGGCGCCGCCCTGGAAGGGTGTATAACCCTCTACGTTGTGGACAAAGATCACCGTGGGACTAACATTGACGTTGGCAAATACATCGTTGTATTCCAGCGCAACAACTGCGGTATAACCCCAGGAGAAATCGGTAAGAGGTCTATCCAAGGCATCAACACCATCAAAACGACCTGGATCGACCGTCTGATTACCAGGCGCTTGTGGGCTATCATTT
>MAAU01000021.1:26742-40198 GCA_002162825.1 Gammaproteobacteria bacterium 54_18_T64 | reverse complement strand
AAACTCGGTTTTTCTTTCCACTCGTTGGCGATGGCCCCGCGTGTGATTTTTGCCGCCCGCTCGGGTGGTCGATTGCAAAGAACAACTGACAGTACTTAGCCAATTTTATTGAAAGGAATAGTCATGACGCCTGATATGTCGTCCCAAGAATTCGCCGACCTGGCAAAGCAAAATTACCAGCGCATCCCGGTGATGCGCGAAATCCTCGCCGATCTCGAAACCCCACTATCGTGTTATCTCAAGCTGGCGCGTGGGCCCTACACCTATTTATTCGAGTCCGTCGAAGGCGGCGAAAAATGGGGTCGTTACTCGCTGATCGGCCTGCCCTCGGCCACCGTGCTGAAAGTTTGCGGCCATCGGTGGACACTGGAAAAGCACGGCGCGGTGATCGAAGAGCGCACGGTGGCCGACCCGCTGGCTGAAATCGAGGCTTTTCAGCAACAATTCAATATGCCCGAGCGCCCCGACCTGCCGCGTTTTACCGGTGGTCTGGTGGGTTACTTTGGCTACGACACGGTGCGTTACATTGAGCCGCGGCTGGCCGCCAGCTGTCCACCCGACGAACTGGGTGTGCCCGATATATTGTTGATGGTCTCCGACGAGGTGCTGGTCTTCGATAATCTGGGCGGCACCTTAAGTTTAATTATTCACGCCGACCCGAGCCAAGCCGATGCCTGGGAGCGCGCTCAGCAGCGCCTTGATGAAATAGAGGCAGGGCTGAAGCAGCCAGTCCCCGAGTTGCCGCCGGTACACTTAAAGGGCGAGGGCGTTAGCGAAGAGGCCTTCGTGTCGAGCATGGGCCAGGCCGGTTACGAAGCCGCCGTTGAAACCATCAAGGCCTATACTCGGGCCGGTGATGTGATGCAGGTGGTGCCATCGCAGCGTCTGTGTCTGCCCTTTCCCGCCGAGCCGATCAATCTCTATCGGGCGTTGCGCAATTTGAACCCCTCGCCCTATCTCTACTTTCTCGACATGGGCGATTTTCAGATAGCGGGCTCGTCGCCGGAAATTCTTACGCGGCTGGAGCAGGGTGAAGTCACCGTACGGCCCATCGCCGGTACTCGTCGTCGTGGGCACACCGACGCAGAAGATCTGGCGATGGAAGCGGAAATGCTCGCCGACCCGAAGGAAATTGCCGAGCATTTAATGCTCATCGATCTGGGTCGCAACGATGTCGGTCGTATTGCCCAAACCGGTACGGTCAAACTGACGGAAAAAATGGTGGTGGAGCGTTTCTCCCATGTCATGCATATCACCTCCAATGTCACCGGTCAGGTTAAGCCGGAGCTGTCGGCCATCGACGTGCTACGTGCCACCTTGCCCGCGGGCACCTTAAGTGGCGCGCCAAAGATTCGCGCCATGGAAATTATCGATGAGCTGGAGCCCGTCAAACGCGGCATTTACGGTGGCGCTGTGGGTTATCTCGGTTGGAACGGCAATATGGACACCGCTATTGCCATTCGCACCGCAGTGATCAAAGACGGTAATCTCTATGTACAGGCCGGTGGCGGCATCGTTGCCGATTCAATACCGGCGCTGGAGTGGAAGGAAACCATGAACAAGGCGCGGGCCATTTTCCGTGCGGCGGCCATGGTACTGGGGGAGTAAGGCAATGATATTAATGATTGATAACTACGACTCCTTCACCTACAACGTGGTGCAATACCTCGCCGAGTTGGGTGCCGACATTCAAGTGGTGCGCAATGACGAGCTGAGCATCGCCGATATCGAGGCCCTGGCTCCGCAAAAAATAGTGATCTCGCCCGGCCCTTGCACACCTAATGAAGCGGGTATTTCCCTGGCAACCATTGAGCACTTTGCCGGGCGAATCCCCCTGTTGGGCATTTGCCTGGGTCATCAAAGCATGGGTCAGGCCTTTGGCGGCAAGGTGGTGCGCGCTCGTGAGGTGATGCACGGCAAGGTGTCGCCCATCCACCACAACAATGGCGGCGTATTTCGCGGCCTGAGCAATCCCTTTGAGGCGACGCGCTATCACTCGCTGGTGGTTGAAAAAGACAGCCTGCCCGATTGTTTGGAAATCACCGCCTGGACACAGACCGAGGACGGCGAGGTCGATGAAATCATGGGCCTGCGTCATAAAACTCTGGATTTAGAGGGCGTGCAGTTCCACCCCGAGTCTATTCTTAGCCAGCACGGCCACGATTTACTGCGTCACTTTCTTGAAGGCGAGATCAGCGAGTAGTCGCTGCCCTGCTTTTGAACTAGCCGGAAAACTATTATGGATATTAAAACCGCCATTGCCCAGATCATTGAAAATATTGATCTCACTCAGGCGCAAATGGTTGCAGTGATGCGCCAGATTATGACCGGCGAAGCCAGCCCCGAGCAGATCGCCGGTTTTCTCGTCGCCCTGCGTATGAAGGGTGAAAGCCTCGATGAAATTACCGGTGCGGTACAGGTGATGCGTGAACTGGCCAGTGGCGTTAGCGTCAGTGGTGAGTATCTGGTGGATATTGTTGGCACCGGCGGTGATGGCGCCAGCCTGTTTAATGTCTCGACGGCCAGTGCCTTTGTGGTGGCGGTGAGCGGCGGGCGCGTGGTTAAACACGGTAATCGCTCGGTCTCCAGCAAGAGTGGTAGCGCCGATTTGTTGGAGGCGGCGGGGGTGAGGCTCGATCTCAATTCCGCCCAGGTTGCGCGCTGTGTGGAGAGTGAGGGCATCGGTTTTATGTTTGCCCCACAGCACCACAGTGCGATGAAGTACGCTGCCGGGCCGCGCAAGGCTCTCGGCGTGCGCACCCTGTTTAATATTCTCGGGCCAATGACTAATCCTGCTGGTGTTAAGCGCCAATTGATTGGCGTCTTCGATGCTGCACTCTGCAAGCCCGTGGCGCAGGTGCTACAACGTCTCGGTAGCGAGCACATCATGGTGGTGCACAGTGATGACGGCCTCGATGAAATTAGCCTTGCCGCCGGCACCAGTGTTGCCGAATTACAGGGTGGCGAGATTCGCGAATACCGTATTGCCCCAGCGGATTTCGGCATTGGGGAGCAAAATCTCGAGGGACTTGGTGTTGCCGATGCCGCCGATTCACTGGCTCTTATTCGCGATGCCCTGGGTTCGCGGCCTAGTGATGTGGGTCGCAAGGCAGCCGATATTATTGCCCTCAACGCCGGCGCAGCCACTTATGTCAGTGGCGTTGCGGCTAATTTGGCCGAGGGAGTCGCCATGGCTCAGGACAGTATTGCTAGTGGCCTGGCCCTGGAAAAGCTCGATGAGCTGGCCGCTTTTAGCACTCTGCTAACTGATTAAAGGAGTAATCCTATGCAAGAAGGACAAGTAGTTGTGGATGATACGCCGACCATTTTGAAAAAAATTCTGCACCGCAAGCATGAAGAGGTGGCCGAGCGTAGTGCTAGGGTTTCTCTGGCGACACTGCGTGAGCAGGCCGCTGATATGCCCGCTTGCCGTGGCTTCGCCGCTGCCATGCAAAGCAAGGTCGAGCAGGGCTTGCCCGCGGTGATTGCCGAGGTAAAGAAAGCCTCGCCCAGCAAGGGCGTTATTTGTGAAAATTTTGACCCGGTGCGAATCGCCCGCAGTTATGAAAAGGGTGGTGCGGCCTGTCTTTCGGTGTTGACTGATGTCGACTTTTTCCAGGGCAGCGACGAGTTTTTACGTCAGGCCCACAGCGCCACCCCCCTGCCTCTGTTGCGTAAAGATTTTGTCGTCGACCCCTATCAAATTGTCGAAGCGAGAGTGCTCGGTGCCGACTGTATCTTGTTGATCGCCGCCGCGTTGGCACCGCAGCAGATGGCTGAGTTGCATGATCTGGCGCTGGATATTGGCCTCGATGTACTGCTTGAAGTGCACAATACCCAGGAACTCGAAGCAGCACTGACACTATCGACACCACTAATCGGCATTAACAATCGCAATTTGCACACCTTTAGTACCCAGCTCGATACCACTTTTAATTTACTCGATAAAATCCCAACCGAGCGGCTGGTGATTACCGAAAGTGGCATACACACCATCGACGATGTGATGGCAATGCGCGGCCATGGGGTCAATGCCTTCCTGGTGGGCGAGGCCTTTATGAAGGCCAAAGATCCGGGTCGTCGACTGATGGAAATGTTTAATTAGCGCCGTAAAGTAAAGCGGCAAACTGGGAAAATAGCGGGTGAAAATCCATCAAGTTAAGGGTCGGCACGTCAATAGCTATGTCATTGAAGATGGCGATGGCCTGCTGGTAGTCGATGCCGCCTGGCGCGGAGAGAAATATGTCCTCGGCTATATTCACAAGGTACTACAGCGGGATATCCGTGACGTAAAGCTGGTGATCTGCACCCACGGTGATCCGGACCACAGCGGAAGTATTGCCAGGGTAGCCAGTGCTTGTGGCGCTCAATTGGCGGTACCCTATGCCACACCTTCAAAGTTACTTAAATTTGCCAACGACCCCACCGGCATGGCCTTTCGACTGGTGACGGCCTTGATAGAGGGCATGCGGCCGCGAGCGTGGGTGATGTATGCCAATCCCCACAAAAGTGCCCGCGCGAAAATGTTGCCGGCCTATACGGCGCAAGATGAGGCCGCCAATGATGACAGTGCTGCACTGGATGAGGCGCCACTACGGCTCAAACATCACACCCTGCTGCCGGGATTTGAAGACTGGCAGGTGATTCATACCCCGGGCCACTCCTGGGACAGTTGCTGTTATTTCCACCTTCCCAGCGGCAGTTTGATTACCGGTGATACCTTATTGGGCAGCAATAAAAAGGGCCGCCCGGTGAAACCATCGGTGTATGCCAACCCGGTGCAGTTGGCGCGCAGTGTTAAGTTATTGCGACGACTCAAGCCCCGGGCTGTTTATCCGGGGCACGGGGCTTGTTTTAGGGGTGCTGGCTTGCTCGATCATCTCAAGCGTGGTGGGGTCAAAGGGTGATGGCAGATAGAGGTTTTGGTTTTTCAATAAAGAAGCCCTGTACGCAGTCGACGCCGATTTCCTGCAGCATTGATAGCTGTATTTGATTTTCAACGCATTCGGCAATGGTGGCAATGCCCATCACATGGGCGAGGTGGTTGATGGTGCTGACCATGGAGAAGTCGACGTCGTTGAGTTCCATATTGCGGATGAAACTGCCGTCAATTTTCAGGTAGTCGACGGGCATCTGCTTGAGGTAGCCGAGGGACGACAGACCGGTGCCAAAATCATCGAGGGAGAAGCGACAGCCCAGGGCTTTTAAGGTTTTGATAAGCGTGAGGGCGCGGTCGAACTGGCGGATGGCCGCTGTCTCGGTAATCTCAAACTGCAGGTGCTGGGGCTCGATACCACTTTGCTCGATGGTGGCGAGTAAAAAGTCCAAAAAACTGTCGTCGCTGATAGTTGGCCCCGACAGGTTGATCGATACGCGCAAATTTTGCCGCTGCTGTTTGTCCATGGACACCAGGTCGGCAATGACGCGGCGGATTACCCAGCGGTCAATATCGTCAATCAAACCATAGAGTTCCGCGGTGGGAATAAACTTGCCCGGTAAAATCAGCCCGCCCTTGCTGTCGATCATGCGAATCAAGGCTTCGTAGTGACGGTGGCCGCTCTCGACCTCTCGGGTCGCTATGATGGGCTGGTAGTGGAGGCAAAAGCCATCGTGGTCGAGAGCATCGGTAATACGTGGCTCCCACTCGGCGACCTGTTTGCGTTCGTGGAGTTTTTCTCGCTGATGCTGGAAAAAGGCACGATTGCGTCCAGACTCTCGGGCGGCGGCACAGGAAAAGGCGGCGGTCACCAGCACATCGATGTCTGAGCTGCTGTCTCGGTCAACCACTTCACCGCCAATGCTAATGCCAATTTTCAAGCGCCGCTCGCCCCAGGGAAAGCTAAAACGCTTGATGGTGTCGATAATGTTATCGGCAATGGCCTTGCCGTCGTCTAGGGGGCAGTCGAGTAGCAGAATGGCAAATTCATCGTTGCCTATACGCGCCACTAGGGTGTCATCACTGGTGGCCTGTTGAAAGAGCTGTGCGCACTGCTTGAGTAGGGCGTCGCCCGCGGCTTTACCACAGGTATCGTTAACCAGTGAAAAGTTGTACAGATCTAAATAGAGCAGGACATGCTTCTGGCTGGTGCTTTTGGTGATTTCTATGGCGCGGGTCAATTCCCCCTCGAGAAAATGCCGGTTGGCTAATTGGGTCAAGGGGTCATGATCGACATGCCAGGCCAGCTTTACCGATTCGCGGTGGGCTTGACTGGTAATGCGCAAAATTACCACGCAGCCGCTGAGGTGGTTTTGGCGATCGCGTAGTGGGGTGGCACTGGCCACTACCTGCAGGGCGGAACGGCCGGTGACATGGAGGAAGGTTTTTTCGGGGCTTTGGCTGGTCGTGCCCTGACTTAGTACCTCGCGATGGGGGCTAATGATGCGCCCCTCTTCACCGCAGGTGAGTATTAATAAGTCGTCGATGACACTGCCTTCGACCTTGTTGACGCGTAGGCCGAGCATCTCCAGGGCGACGGGGTTGATATGTTCTACCCGGCCCTGTGTGTCGAGTAAAATAATACCGTCGGCAACCTCGCCATAAATGGCGCTCAGTAATTCCCGCTGTGCCAGTACCGCGTTCTGGTTGCCCTGTTGATGAGAAAAATCTTCGCAGACTAGGGTCAGTAGCTTGTCCTGCAGGGGGTTTTGAAACACCGAGACCTTCAATGGCAGGGTTTTGCCATGCCTGTCGATGGCTTCACACAGATTGTCTGAATGCAGGCGGCTGATTTGTTCCAGGTTGTGGCGGATATCCTCACAGCCCTTTAAGCTGGGAAAGAGCAGGCTCAGCTCTTGGCCTATGAGTTGTTCTGAGGTGTAAGCGGCAAGTTCTGTGATGCGTTGATTAACTGCCTTGATAAGCCCCTGGGCATCGGTGGAAATAACGCCAAAGGCTTGGGTTTGTAGGGAGGCGGCAAAGCAATTGTTTGTCGCTTGCCCAGGCTTGCTCATAGCCTTGTGGCAGGGCCCCTTGATACTGTGCTGTGCGGGCGGCGGCTCTGCATGCAGGGTGTTAAAAGGCGCCTCTGAAAATTCCAGCAGGCAACCGGACTGGGATGACAAGGCAAAGGGAAAAACGCTAATGCGGCTCAGGGGCAGGGCCCGATAGCCGTAGGCGAGTGCACCCTCAACACTATCGATGAGTTCGGGCTCGCGGTCGAGATACCAGGTCAGGCCCTGGCCGTTGACACCGGTTTGGGCAATGGCTTTGGCGTAGGCGCCGCCATGCAAGTTGGGGAATAGGTTGAGGAAGGGTTTGCCTAGGGCCTGCTGACAATCGATGCCGGTCCACGACTGCATCCAGTCATTCCAGAGCAGGATGGCGCCACGGGGGTCGAGGACGACCAGACCGTGGTTTTGTTTGTCGACCACCTCGCCGGCCAGCTCGATCGAACTGGCGACGCTAACGGGGTGGGCTGTACTGATAGTCATGAAGTGTCCGCGAAACTGGCTATTCCCTTAGCCGTGCCGTTGGCATATCCCCTGCCAGATTATTTTATAGTTAGGCCTAACCCTGCGACAATAACTCGCGCAAGTCAATGATTGCGGCATTGGCGCGGCTGATGTATGAAGCCATGGTCAGCGAGTGATTGGCCAGTAAGCCGAAGCCGCTGCCGTTGAGTATGAGTGGGCTGTGCAGGGGTTTTTGGGTGGCCTCGAGCTCGCGGATGATTTGTTCGAGGCTAACTCTGGCATTTTTCTTGGCTAATACGTCGGCGAAATCGACCTGAACCGCCTTCAAGAAATGCACCAGTGCCCAGGAGCTGCCCCGAGCTTCGTAGAAGACATCGTCGAGTTCGGTCCACGAGGTTTTGACCACGACTTCTTTTGGTGTTGGCGTCGACTGGCTGGCGGCATTGTCGCCGGCGAGATCTATGTTGATGCGCTTTTGCCCGACACTGGCACTGAGTCGTTGCGATAAACTGCCAAGGCGTGTTTCCACCGTGCTCAGCCAATAGCGCAGGTTGTCGGCGCGGGCATAAAACTGGGCGTTATAGTCATCGTCGTCGAGCAGGCGAGCCAGATAGGCCTGCAGGTGTTTGCGACCATTGCGGTACTCTTTTTCGGAGGCGGGCAACATCCAGCTGTCGATGTCAAAATTAAAGCGCGGTTCGGCCAGGGCCAGGTCCTTGTCTTCCGTTGATTGCGATTGCGAGCGACTAAAAGCCTCGCGCATGGCTTTGGCGAGATCGCGCACCTGAATAATGACACCGTATTCCCAGTTCGGGATGTTATCCAGGAACAGCCCGGGTGGCATGATGTCGTTGCTCAGTAAGCCGCCGGGCTTTTCCAGTAGGGTGTCGACAACGGTAATCATCGTTGCGGTGACGGCGGAGCCGGCGACGGGCTGCGGCTTGGCCAGGTCGTGGACGATGTTGAGTTGGGGTTCGCGACTCCAGTACCAGGCCAGGGCGCAGAGGGCGACCAGCAGTAGAGCCAGCATGCGTATCGCCCAGCGACCGGTTTCCCCCTCGTCGGCCAAGGTGCTGCTGTAGCTGCTAGCAGTCTGCTCGGTATTTCCCTTGCCCGAAAGCAGTGACTTAAAGCCCGGTTTTGTCATTTCCAACCCCATTTTTGTTTATATGCATGATCGCTGACGACGCGATTTGCTGTTATCGGCACAGGCGTTATGATCGCCCGGTGTAAAACTTGCGCGACAGTGTAAAACATTTTCGCGACTTATAGGTCAAAACGAAGATTCCAGGTAGGACGGCGATGCGGAGAAAATTAGTGCAAGGTAACCATTCCATATCAGCCCTCGGGCGCTGTTTGTTTGTGGCGTTATTACTGCTTTGTCAGCCGCTTGCGGCACAGGGTTGGGCTCAGGCAAGCCCTCGAGTATCGAGCGCTCTATTGGTCGATGCATCGCTGCAGTTTTTAACCGTTGAGGAGGCCTATCGGCTCAGTGTGCAAGTCGGCCCCGGTGCTTTAACGCTCGATTGGCGCAGCGCCCCCGGCTACTACCTCTATCGGCATAAGTTTGCGGCCACTGCCACGAGTGAAAGCGGCGAAGTGGTAACGCTGGCAATGCACTACCCCCCCGGCAAGAGCATCTTCGATAGTTTCTATGAAAAGGACCTGGTGGTGTATTACGACACCGTGGCGGTGCGAGTCGATTTGCCCCAGCAGCTTGAGGGTCGTAGTTGGACCTTGACGGTGAGCTCTCAGGGTTGCGCCGATGCCGGTTTGTGCTATCCACCGCGCAGTCAGTTCTTCGCCATCAATGGTTCGTCTGGGCTCAGTCACGCTGGCCTTGAGATAGATAGCCCGCCCTCGATATCGGCCGATGTGGGGAATGACCGCGGCACTGCCAGCGAGCTCAGCCTGCCCCTCGTGCTGTTTTTCGCCCTCCTCGGCGGTGTCATTCTCAACCTGATGCCCTGTGTCTTTCCGGTGCTGTCCATCAAAGTGCTGAGTTTAACCTCCGCCCATTTGGGCGAGCACGGCAAGCATCTGCACGGCATGGCCTACACCGCGGGTATCGTGCTTTCATTCGTGGCTATCGCCGCGCTGTTACTGGTTTTTAGGGAGGCTGGCGAGGCTGTTGGCTGGGGCTTTCAATTACAGTCGCCGGTGTTCGTTAGTTTGTTGGCCTACCTTTTGTTTGCCGCAGGTCTGAGTTTTTCGGGTTTACTGGCGGTGGGAGGGGCTTGGATGAATCTAGGTCAGTCGGCCACCGGGGGGACCTCGCTGCGGGCCTCCTTTATGACAGGGGTGTTGGCAACAGTGGTGGCCAGTCCCTGTAGTGCACCTTTCATGGGTACCGCCCTGGGTTTTGCGCTGACGCAGACGCCATTTATTAGTTTGCTGGTGTTTGCGGTGCTGGGCATTGGCATGGCGCTACCTTTTGTCCTGTTGAGCTGGATTCCCGGGTTGCTGGAGAAGCTGCCCGCACCGGGGCCATGGATGGAGAGTTTTCGCCAATTTCTTGCTTTCCCTCTCTATGCCAGCGCCATTTGGCTGCTCTGGGTACTGGGCCGCCAAACGGGTGTGGATCAGGTAGCGCTGGTTAGCATCGGTATGCTGTTACTGGCCTTTGCGGCCTGGTTTGGCGGGGGGGGGGCGAAACGCTGGAAGCAGGCTGTCGCGTTGTTGCTTGCGGTCGCCGCTTTGAGTCTCGCTGTTACACCAGTAGATAGCGCCGACAATAAGGGTTTGTGGGAACCCTATACCCAGGCGCGCTTGCAAGCCCTGCGCAGCGAGAGGCGGCCGGTGTTCGTCAACTTGACGGCGGCCTGGTGTATTACCTGCCTGGCCAACGAAAAGTTTGCCCTCAGTTCGGCGACTTTTGCAGAGACCCTGCGGGCAAACAACATTGTTTATTTAAAGGGTGACTGGACCAATCGCAACAGCGAGATCACGGCATTACTCAAAGAATACGGTCGCAGTGGCGTGCCGTTGTACCTGTATTACTCGGCAAACAGTATTACGGCGCAAGTTTTGCCTCAGTTGCTGACCGAGAGCATTGTGCAAAAAGCCCTCAAGACTGAGTAATGTCACTTTAGAGAAGGTGTTTGAGCTCGAAAATGCCGATAAAATCGAGAAATTTCGAGAAAAAGACTATAAAGTTTGGACAAAATATTACAAGTGATGCAAACTCTCCAGCGCCGATAAACTCGGCCTGAAAGGTAATAAAAACGACGGGGAGCGGGGGGACAATGGCGACAATCCTGGTCTTACATGGCCCAAATCTTAATTTACTCGGTAGTCGTGAGCCCGAGGTCTACGGTTACACCACGCTCGACGATATCAACCGTCAGCTCACTGAGCGCTGCATCGCTGCCGGCCACCACCTGCTGGCGCTGCAAAGCAATGCCGAGTACGAATTGATCGATCGCATCCACGATGCCCGCAATGAAGGTGTCGAGTTTATTTTGATCAACCCCGCCGCCTTTACCCACACCAGTGTCGCTCTGCGCGATGCCTTGTTGGCGGTGGCCATCCCTTTTGTTGAAGTGCACCTTTCTAATGTACACAGCCGCGAGCAGTTTCGTTCGCACTCCTATTTTTCTGATATTGCCATTGGGGTGATTTGTGGCTTCGGTGCGCAGAGCTACGATCTCGCTCTCAGCGCCGCGTTGACACACCTAGAGGCAGACCCACAGTAAGTTGATACCCGAGGGGGGAACATGGATATACGCAAGGTAAAAAAACTCATTGAACTGTTGGAAGAATCCAATATTGATGAGCTGGAAATTAAAGAAGGCGAAGAATCGGTACGCATTATTCGTAATAGTCAGACCACTTATGCAGCCCCGGCACCGGTTGCAGCGCCGGCGGCACCCCTCGTGGCGGTAGCAGCACCGGGTACCAGCGTTGGCGAAGAAGTTCCCGCCG
Source organism: Gammaproteobacteria bacterium 54_18_T64 (assembly GCA_002162825.1). Taxonomy (GTDB): domain Bacteria; phylum Pseudomonadota; class Gammaproteobacteria; order Pseudomonadales; family Porticoccaceae; genus Reddybacter. The sequence goes on along the minus strand of MAAU01000021.1, from coordinate 28,861 downwards.
CCGTGCCGGCTGGCCATATTGTGACTTCACCGATGGTCGGGACTTACTACAGCTCCCCGGCGCCCGATGCCCCTGCCTTTGTCGAAGTCGGCAAGACGGTCAAGGTCGGTGATGTGTTGTGCATCGTCGAGGCGATGAAAATGATGAACCAAATTGAAGCCGACAAAGCGGGCACCATTGGTGCCATCCTCGTCGAAGACGGCGAAGCGGTCGAGTTTGACCAGGCGATGATCACCATTGTTTAAACGTGGCGCGAAGAGGGTAATCCATGCTGGATAAAGTATTAATCGCCAACCGTGGCGAAATCGCCCTGCGAATATTGCGGGCTTGTAAGGAACTGGGCATTAAAACCGTGGCCGTGCACTCCAAGGTCGATGCCGACCTGATGCACGTGCGTCTGGCGGACGAAACCGTCTGCATTGGCCCCAATCCGTCCGCCGAGAGCTATCTCAATAGTGCGGCGATTATTAGCGCCATGGAAATCACCGACTCGGTTGCCGTGAACCCCGGTTACGGCTTTTTGGCCGAAAATGCCGATTTCGCCGAACAGGTCGAAAACAGTGGCTTCACCTTTATTGGCCCCAGTGCCGAGGTGATTCGCATAATGGGTGACAAGGTTGCCGCCATTAAGGCCATGCGTGAGGCTGGCGTGCCGACGGTGCCGGGTTCCAATGGCGCTCTCGATGACAATCACGAACGGACGATGAAGATCGCCCGTGAGATTGGCTATCCGGTGATTATTAAAGCCGCCTCCGGCGGGGGTGGTCGGGGCATGCGCGTGGTGCAAACCGAGGCCCACCTAATTAACGCCATCGCCCTGACACGTTCCGAGGCCGATGCCGCCTTTGGTGACGGCACGGTGTATATGGAGAAGTTTCTCGAAACGCCGCGCCATGTTGAAGTGCAGATCCTGTCCGACGGACAGGGTAATGCCATTCATTTGGGCGATAGAGATTGCTCCCTGCAGCGCCGTCATCAGAAAGTGCTGGAAGAGGCACCAGCGCCGGATATTGACGAAGAGGCGCGCCAGAAGGTCTTCGACGTCTGTGTGCAGGCCTGTATCGATATTGGCTACAAGGGTGCGGGTACCTTTGAGTTTCTCTACGAGAACGGTAGCTACTACTTTATCGAGATGAACACCCGGGTTCAGGTCGAGCACCCGGTGTCGGAAATGATTACCGGCATCGACATCGTCAAAGAGCAATTGTTGATTGCCGGTGGTGAAAAGCTCGGTTTTACTCAGGAGCAGGTGATTTTCCGCGGTCATGCCTTCGAATGTCGTATTAACGCCGAGGATGCCGTCACTTTTATGCCCAGTCCGGGCAAAGTCACGGCCTATCATCCCCCCGGTGGCAATGGCGTGCGAGTCGATTCCCACCTCTACAGCTCTTACAGCGTGCCGCCCAACTACGATTCACTGATCGCTAAAATCATTACCTATGGTAAAGATCGCGATGCTGCACTGGGTCGTATGCGCAACGCTTTGGATGAGCTGTTTATTCAGGGCATTAAAACCAATATTGATTTGCAGCGCGACCTGGTGACCGATGAAGGGTTTAAGCGTGGTGGCGTCAACATTCACTATCTTGAGAAAAAGCTGGGGCTTTAAGCTGACCAGCCGGGCCTACCCTGGCCGCGGTAATTGACAGGAGTTGTTATGAGCTGGTTACAACTGCGTATCGCGGTCAATAAACCCGAGGTCGAGGCCCTGGAAGATGCTCTGCTGGCCTCCGGCGCGGTGTCGGTGACCTTGGAAGATGGCGCCGACGATCCTATCCTCGAGCCGGGGGTGGGTGAAACCCCGCTCTGGAATAGCCTGCGGGTGACCGGGCTCTACCCTTCCGATATTCATACCGAGCTGGCTTTTCAGCTGTTGAGTGAGAGCTTTTCCGGCCAGTTAGAGCACTGGCGCTGGGAAATTCTCGAAGACCAGCCCTGGGAAACCCTCTGGACCGAGCACTACAAGCCCATTCAGTGCGGTGAAAGATTGTGGATTTGTCCCAGTTGGCGCGAGCCGCCCAGACCCGATGCGGTTAATCTCTCCCTCGACCCCGGTCTGGCCTTTGGCTCCGGTACTCACCCTACAACTTTCCTCTGCCTGCAATGGCTCGATGCCCAG
>MAAU01000021.1:0-26695 GCA_002162825.1 Gammaproteobacteria bacterium 54_18_T64 | reverse complement strand
TAATGACCCGCAGGCCCTGATGGCGACCCGCGATAACGCCCGCCGTAATGGCCTCAGTGAAGAGCAGATCAGCGTTTGTCTGCCGCAGGAACTCGAGACCGGGCCGGTCGATATCGTATTGGCCAATATTCTTGCCGAGCCATTGATTACCTTGGCGTCTCAATTGAGGGCGCTGACCGTACCAGGGGGGCAGCTTTGCCTCTCGGGCATGATTGCAGGCCAGGGCGAGGCGGTCATGTCGGCCTATAGCGATGATTTCCATTTTTCCGCTCCTCTATGCCGTGAGGAATGGCTTTGTCTGAGCGCTGAAAAGCGGCTTTGAGCTTGTTTCCTCCCCAGGTTGGCCAAGGCTTGTCGTGAGTAGAGTCGCTGCTCGCTGCCCGAGTTGTCAATCGGTCTTCTTTGTCAGCGCCGCCCAGGGTGTGGTGGCTAATAATCTGGTGCGCTGTGGTCGCTGTGGCCATCTGTTTAGCGTTCTCGACAATTTAACGGCAAGCCAGCCGGAACCTGAGACTGTGCAGAGCCCCTCATTGTCGGCAATGGCAGAAGAGTTAAAGCCAGGGCTGGATGTGGAACCTGTGAGTGAGGGTGGTAGGGCAGGCTTGCCTACTGTGCAGCTCGATGAATTCGCAGAGTTAATTATTCCGCCTGTTACAGAGATGCCTAAGAGCGAAAGTTACGCTGGGGATAGGCCCGCTGAATTATCTTTTACTCTGCCTAATGTGACTCTCGATTTACCAGACGATTTTACGCTTACGAGCCCCGCAGCACCTGCGGCGGGTTTGCGCCGCAGCGTGGCCCTGGCTCTGTTTATCATCAGCTTCGCTCTGATCGGTCTTGTTGGGCAGTTGGTTTTCTTCAAGCTGCCGGCTTTGAGTCAGGAGCCAGGCTACCGGCCATGGTTGCTGGAGTTTTGTGGCTTACTGTCCTGTGAGCTTGCCGCTTATACCGAACCGGGCCTGGTACGTGTCGAGCATTTACAGGTGCGCGCCCACCCGGACCTAGAGGCTGGCCTCCTGGTGGAATTGGTGCTCACCAATACGGCCCACCTGGAGCAGGCCTTTCCAGCGTTGATCTTGAGCTTTGACGATTTGAGTGGCCGGCAAATCGCCGCACGACGTCTCGTGGCGGCAGAGTATTTGCCGAAAAGCTTCGTTCAGGCCGGCCCGATGCCGATCAATAAGGCCGTGAGTATCAGGCTGGGGATTCTCGACCCAGGTGCGCGGGCTCTTTCCTACGCGGTCGTGGTTGAACAATAAGCTTTATTTATTCTTTTTCCTTCCTCAGTCTTGGCGCTGGGCGTATGATGGTCGGCCGTTTTTTGCACGGCGCCATTGTTGATTCTGCCAGTCGCAGCAGAGTTGGTTTTAAGCGCCGATTGATACGGTTCTATTTTAATTGAGTCCTCGTGGAGAGGTTGCAATTGCTACAGATCGGCCCCCATTTTATTCACAGCCCACTCGTTCTGGCGCCCATGGCCGGTGTCGCCGACCTGCCTTTTCGCCGCCTGTGCCGCAGTTTTGGCGCCGGTATGGCGGCGTCGGAGATGCTTACCGCCGACACCAGTAAATGGACTTCGCAGAAGTCCCGTTTTCGCCTGCCGGTGCAGGATGAAGCCGAGCCCCGAGTGGTGCAGATTGCCGGTGCCGAGCCCGGGCAGTTGGCCGAGGCGGCGCGGCGTAGTGTCGATCTCGGTGCGCAGATTGTCGATATCAACATGGGCTGTCCGGCGAAGAAAGTTTGCAAGCGAGCGGCGGGTTCTGCTCTGTTGCGCGAAGAGGCTTTGGTGGCAGAAATATTACAGACGGTGGTGAAGGCGGTTGCCGTCCCTGTGACTCTGAAAATCCGCACCGGGTGGGACCCGCAAAGTCGCAATGCCTTGACCATTGCGGGCCTGGCCGAGGACGCCGGCATCCAGGCTCTGACCATACATGGCCGCACGCGGGCCTGCCTTTTCAGGGGCACGGCGGAGTACGATACCATTGCCGAAGTGGTTGCCGGCGTCAATATTCCCGTTATTGCCAATGGCGATATTAGCTCGCCTCAGCAGGCCCAGGCCGTATTGGCTTATACGGGTGCAGCGGCGCTGATGATTGGTCGCGCAGCCCAGGGCCAGCCCTGGATATTTCGTCAAATGAATAATTTTTTACGCGGTGAGCCCCCGTTCGTGCCGAGTCGGCTTGAGGTGGGCGAGCTGATTGTCGAGCACCTCGTGGCCCTACACGCCTACTATGGTGAGGAGCTGGGTTTGCGCATTGCTCGTAAGCACGTGGGCTGGTATCTGGATAAATTGCAGTTTCAGCGCGGCCACCGCAGGGCCTTTAACCACCTGCTTGATACCGAACAACAACTTGAATTTATTGATGAATTACTGTTGACAACAAATAATAATAATCAGGAAATAGCGGCATGAATTCAGTACCAAGACAACTGTTTGAGCACGAAATACAATTGCCTGAAGTGGATGTGACGAGCCAGAATTATTCGCTGCGCCACTGCGTTGAGCGGGCGATGGAAGAGTACTTTAGCCACCTGGATGGCCAAACCTGCAGCGATCTGTACCAGCTGGTATTGCAGGAGGTCGAAGACCCTCTGCTCACCGCTGTGATGAAATATACCCGTAACAACCAGAGCAAAGCCTCCGAAATGCTCGGTTTGAATCGCGGTACCTTACGCAAAAAATTGAAGCTTTACGACTTGCTGTAAAGCTCGGGTTTTGCGTGTAACCCAGCACTCTTTAACAGGGTAGAAGTTATGACCGACCGTAGCATCACCATTCGACGCGCCTTGATCAGCGTTTCGGATAAAACCGGCATCGTTGAATTTGCCCGTGCCCTGGATGGCATGGGGGTGGAAATTCTCTCCACCGGCGGCACCTTTCGACTGTTGATTGAAAATGATATTAAGGCTGTCGAGGTGTCCGACTATACCGGTTTCCCGGAAATGATGGATGGCCGGGTCAAGACCCTGCACCCCAAAGTCCACGGCGGTATTCTGGGGCGGCGTGGCACCGATGATGAGGTCATGACCGAGCACGGCATTCGCCCCATCGACATGGTCGTGGTCAACCTCTATCCCTTTGAGCAAACTGTCGCCAAGCCCGGTTGTGACTTGCTCGATGCCATAGAAAATATCGATATCGGCGGCCCGACCATGGTCAGAGCGGCGGCGAAAAATCATGCCGACGTGGCGATCGTGGTCGATGTCGGCAGTTATGAGGGCATACTGGAAGAAATGTCGGCCAATGGTGGAGGCCTCGGCCAAACGCGCCGCTTTGATCTTGCGGTCAGTGCCTTTGAGCATACCGCGGCCTACGATGGGGCAATTGCCAATTATCTCGGTGCTAAGCTGCCCGTCGAAGGCGAGGCCGAAGCAAGTTGCTTCCCCCGCACCTGGAATATGCAATTCCGTAAATCGCAGGTGATGCGCTACGGCGAAAACCCCCATCAGCGTTCAGCGTTTTATATTGAAAACACCTCCGGTGAAGCGAGTGTCGCCACGGCAACGCAGTTGCAGGGCAAGGCGCTGTCTTATAACAACATTGCCGATACCGATGCCGCACTGGAGTGCGTCAAGCAGTTTGATGAGCCGACCTGTGTGATCGTTAAGCACGCCAACCCCTGTGGTGTGGCAACGGCCCCTAACCTGTTGGAGGCTTACGATAAAGCCTTTAGCACCGATACCGAATCGTCCTTTGGTGGCATTATTGCGGTCAACCGTCCCCTCAATGCGGCAACGGCCCAGGCCATTGTCGATCGTCAGTTTGTCGAAGTGATTATTGCTCCGGCGGTGGATGCCGAGGCGGTTGAAATCGTTGCGGCGAAGAAAAACGTCAGGCTACTGTCCTGTGGCCAATGGCAGGCATCAGCTGTCGTGGGCTGGGACTACAAGCGCGTTAACGGCGGTTTGCTAATACAGGATAGGGACAGTAAATTAACCGGCGCAGCCGATTTGAAAGTGGTCAGCAAGCGTGCACCCACGGCGAGTGAGATTGCCGACTTGCTCTTCGCCTGGAAGATTGCCAAGTTCGTTAAATCCAACGCTATTATTTACTGCCGCGATGCGCAAACCATCGGCGTTGGCGCCGGGCAAATGAGCCGCGTTAATTCCGCACGTATCGCCGGTATTAAAGCCGAGCACGCCGGGCTAGAGGTGAAGGGCTCAGTAATGGCTTCCGATGCCTTCTTCCCCTTCCGCGACGGTATCGACAATGCGGCGGCCGCTGGCATCGCCGCCGTGATTCAGCCCGGTGGTTCGATTCGCGATGAGGAGGTGATCGCCGCTGCGGATGAGAACGACATGGCGATGGTGTTTACCGGCACTCGCCACTTCCGCCACTGAGCAGGTAAGTTATCGTTAAACAGCCAGCCGGTGAGCCTTAGCTCGCTTGCTGGCTTTTCAATAGCGCTATTTCTTCAGTGCTAGCCGGGGCAAAGCGTTTCATGCGCACGCCCTCTCTCTCAATCGTTTCATCGAACATTTCCAGCGGCCGCACCCACAGCCCCCGCTCGCCATAAAGCGCGCGATAAACCACATAGAATTCATTGCTTTCGCTGTGTTTGGCGACGTTATCAACTGCGTAAAACTGACCTTTAAAGTGTCTGTAAATACCGGGTTCAATCATCGTTCGGACTCTTTGTGTGGCTGAAATGGACGGGCTTGTGGCCGTGATATGCTGGCTGCACGGCAATTATTCACGCCTATTTTACGCGAAACAACTCGAGGAGTTAGGCCTATGTCCGCCGATACTGACGCCCTTTATCATCAATCAATTAGAGCTACCCAATCGGATTGTGATGGCGCCCATGACGCGCAATTTTTCCCCCGACAATATTCGCGGTGACAATGTGGCGGCCTACTACCGTCGCCGTGCAGAGGGCGGTACCGGCCTAATCATTACCGAGGGCACCTACGTCAATCACCCTTCGGCGGGGGCCTATGAAAACGTGCCCTTTTTCTATGGCGAGTAAGCGTTGGCCGGCTGGAAAAAGGTTGTCGATGAGGTTCACGCGGCGGGTGCCAAAATTGCGCCCCAGTTGTGGCACACCGGCATTATGCGTGGGGTCGGTGGCGAGGGTTCAAGCCTGGAGCCCTATCCCGATGTGCCCGCCTTTGGCCCCTCAGGCCTGTTAATGCCCGGTAAAGAGATCGGGCATAGCATGAGCCTGGATGATATCGAACAGGTGGTAGCGGCCTATGTGCAGGGGGCAGTGGATGCCAGGGCCCTGGGTTTTGATTGCATTGAAATACACGGTGCCCACGGTTATATGATCGATCAGTTCTTTTGGGAGGGCACCAACCAGCGCAGTGATGCCTACGGTGGTAGTTTGGTAAAGCGGGCTCAGTTCGCGGTCGATATCATCAGGGGCATTCGCGCAAAAGTGGGGCCTGACTACCCTATTATTTTCCGTTTTTCCCAATGGAAGTTAGTGGATTACCACGCTCAACTGGTCAATAACCCTGAAGAACTAGAGCAGTTTCTCAAGCCCCTGTGCGATGCCGGCGTGGATGTCTTCCACTGCAGTACGCGACGCTTCTGGCAGCCCGAGTTTGAAGGCTCTGACCTCAATCAGGCAGGCTGGACCAAGAAGATTACCGGCAAGCCCGCCATTACCGTCGGTAGTATCAGTCTTAAGGAGGACTTCCTCGACGAGCGGGCCCGTGGCATAGCCGAGCATTAAGACCCGCGTCTATCGGTAATTTGGCGACCTTATTAGAGCGTGGTGACTTTGATTTGGTGGCGGTGGGCCGCTCTTTAATACCCAACCCAGATTGGCCGAAATTGGTGAGGGCGGGGCAGGAGAGCGAATTACTGGCCTACGACCAAAGCGACCTGACGGCACTGGATTAGAGTTGTCTTTTTAAGCACCTAGCGAGTACGGGTACAGCTCGTCGTAAACTTTAGTCAAAACTGTGACGGCTAATGGGCAATATTTCCTATTACCTTGCGGAAAGGGCAGACGCCAACTATAAACATGGGCCAGTTTGTTTAACATGCAGATCTCAATGTGTAGTTGGCTCATAAGGGTTTTTGATAAACCCTCTTTGCGGCGCTTGTACCCTCCCGGTACAATCGCCGTTTTTATTTGTAGCGAAGATGACAATGGATATTCTGGTAATTGGTTCGGGTGGTCGTGAGCATGCGCTGGCCTGGAAAGCGGCACAGGGCAAGGCCATTGGCACGGTGTATGTGGCATCCGGTAACGGTGGTACGGCTAGCGATGCCCAGTTACAGAATCTTGCTATTGGCGGAGATGATTTTGCTGCCCTGGCCGATTTTGCCGCCGAAAAGGCGATTGGCCTGACCATTGTTGGCCCCGAGGCGCCCCTGGTTGATGGCATTGTCGATTATTTTCGCGACCGGGATTTACCGATTTTTGGCCCCAGCAAGGGCGCGGCTCAGCTTGAGGGCTCGAAGGCCTTCACCAAAGACTTTCTCGCACGCAATAATATTCCCACCGGTGCTTACCAAAGCTTTACCGAGGTCGAGCCCGCGCTGGCCTACTTGCAGGAAATGGGTGCGCCCATCGTGATTAAGGCCGATGGTCTCGCCGCCGGTAAGGGCGTGATTGTCGCCATGGAACTCGCCGAAGCCGAAGCCGCGGTCAAAGATATGCTTGCCGGTAATGCCTTTGGTGAGGCGGGTCACAGGGTGGTGATCGAAGAGTTCCTCGATGGCGAGGAGGCCAGCTTCATCGTCATGGTCGATGGCGAAAATGTACTGCCGATGGCCACCAGTCAGGATCACAAGCGCGTTGGTGATGGTGACACAGGGCCGAATACTGGAGGTATGGGCGCTTATTCCCCGGCGCCAGTGGTGACCGATGTTATTTATCAGCGCATTATGGACGAAGTGATTATGCCCACCGTGCGCGGTATGGCCGCGGAGGGTAATGAGTACACGGGCTTTCTCTACGCCGGTTTAATGATTGATGCCGAGGGCACGCCGAGAGTCATCGAATACAACTGTCGCTTTGGAGATCCTGAAACCCAGCCGATTATGTTGCGCCTGCGTTCCGACCTGGTCGATCTTTGCCTGGCTGCCCTCGATAAAAAGCTCGCCACCACGACTGCCGAGTGGGATGAGCGCAAGGCCGTGGGCATTGTTATGGCGGCCGGAGGTTATCCCGCCAGTTACGATAAGGGTGCGGTAATTAGCGGCCTGATGGCGGAAGAGAGTGACTTGAAGGTGTTTCATGCCGGCACCCTACAAGGTGACAATGGCGATATTTTCTCCAATGGTGGGCGCGTACTCTGCGTGACAGCTCTGGGCAATAGCATTGGCGAGGCCCAACAGAGAGCCTACCAGGCAAGTCAAAAGATTAATTGGAAAGACAGCTTCTATCGCAAGGATATTGCCTGGCGAGCCATTGCCCGCGAGCAGGCTTGAGAATAGGCTGTTTACTGAGCTCTGGAGTGTTGGGCGCTTTGTGCTTGGGCTACCGTCGGGCTGGTGAGGGCGGTAGTAGGTGTCCTGAGTTTTCAGTGGTATCGGCGGCTAGTGGCTTTCTCGCCTTGAGAAGCTTTCTGCAGCGGGGCCCATTTTGGTGGTACTTCACTGTCGTGGGTTGGCGAGACTGTAGCTACAATTTATTGCGACTGGGTAAATCTATGGGTGAAGATAATGACTGTGCGCCATTTTTCTAGATTCGATCGATTGTTAATGCAGGCCGATGTTGCCCTGCGCACTTTGGCAAGTACGCCCCGTGCACGACGCGGTTCACCGGCGGCGCCACGCGAGGAGTCGAACTTGAGCGCCGTGGAAAAACGTCGTTCGGCGGCGCTGATGCGGGTCAATCACAGTGGGGAGGTTTGCGCCCAGGCTCTCTATCAGGGGCAGGCTTTAACGGCAAAAAAAGCCAGTATGCAGGCTGAAATGGAAGATGCCGCCAGTGAAGAGATCGATCACCTGGCCTGGTGTGAGCAGCGGATTACAGAACTCGGCAGCCATACCAGCGCCCTAAACCCTCTGTGGTATGGCCTCTCTTTTGGTATTGGGGCGGGTGCCGGGGCGATTAGTGACCGCCTTAGCCTGGGCTTTGTCGCCGCCACGGAAGAGCAGGTGTGTCAGCATCTGAGGGGGCATTTGACGGAGCTACCGGGGGCAGATAGTAAGAGCCGCGCCATCGTTGAGCAGATGATTGAAGATGAGCAAGCCCATGCGCTGAGTGCCTTGCGCAATGGCGGGCTGCCCTTTCCCGCGCCAGTGAAAGCGGGCATGGCCCTGGTGGCGAAAGCGATGACGGAAACTAGCAGCCGCTTTTAGACTGCTAGTTTTAACTCTCTGAATAATTCTAGCCAAATTCGTCGATACCGCGCTCGTGGCGCAGGCCCTGAACAATATCGAGGATCTTCTCTTTTACCCAGGTATGAGTCGGTGAACCCAGGGTGCGGCGGTGCTGTACCAGCACGGCGGGTATTTCTGGGTAGTGTTCGACTTCTTTGGGATAGGGTTTGCGGATAATTTCGTAGTATTCACCCTCTTGCTTCAAATCGTCCATGGTGCCCATCATCAGGCAGTCCGATGAGTTGAGGGTGTCGAGAGCCGTCATTAACTGGTCGGTGGTCAGGGCCTTGCGGCGTTTGCGCCCCAGTTCGTGAAGCATGCGGTCGAAGCGACTTTCCGTATTGGGCGAAACCTTGTCGGCAATCAGCAAAAAATACTGGATAAAAGGGTACTCCAGCATTTCGTCCAGAGTTGGGTTGTGGCCGGACAGGGGGTGGCCCTTACGCATCCATACGGCGGGGCGGAAGCTGCCCAATGAGCTTACGATAAAATCTTTGGGCAGGGGCTTTTTAACTTCCAGAGCAAAATCAATCTCGCCCGATTCGAGCATCTGTACATAATTATCATCAATGTTTGACACGGCCAGGGAGATACCGGGTGATTCTTCCTGCAGCAGTTTGGTGAGTTCGGGCACTGTCTGGACGGCCATAAATTCGGGGGCGACGATATGTATGGAGGTCTCGCGCGTGGCGGGGTCAAAGTCCTGTTTTTCGAGCACCTGAGAGACATTGTTGAGTATTTCAGGCAGTTGGCGCTGTATCTCAAGGGCGCGAGGTGTGGGCACCAGGCCACGGCCACTTCGGGTAAATAGGGGGTCGTCAAAGGAACCCCGCAAGCGCAATAAGGTTTTGCTCATGGCGGGCTGGGTAACGAACATTCGCTCCGCGGCGCGGGTGACATTGCGTTCCTCGAGGAGTACTTGCATGGCGACGAGGAGGTTGAGGTCAACGCGTGAGAGGGTGTCTACGGACATGGCATAAATTTAAGTTATTGGGATTGGTTTTAATTGTATCCCAACTTATGCATCGGTAAATACTCTTTATTCTTGCACGAGGGGGGAAGGATGGGTGTCGACAAGGCATAGGCAGCACTGCTTTAGTCTCGATGGTTATCGCATAAATAAAAACAGTGCATTTCATTTATGTATTAAAGGTGTCTATAGTTCACGCCATCGTTAGTGAGCAACGGGACCTAGGATCCCTTGCTAGCGGAACTACCTCCTAACCCCCTGTATTATACTTTTTCGGGGAGCGCAAGCTCCCCGCTTTTTTTTGCCTAAAATATGTCAAAAAAACCTGTCTTTACTCCTCGCTCTAGCCTTCCTCCAGAATTTCATAGCTGTGGCTAATTTCGACACCGCCCTTGCCGAGCATAATTGACGCTGAGCAATATTTTTCGGCCGACAGCTCTACCGCTCGTTTCACCTGCTTGTCTTTCAGGCTCTGGCCCTTGACCACAAAGTGAATGTTGATCGCCGTGAATACAGCGGGTACGGTGTCGGCACGTTCGGCCTCGAGCTCTGCGTGGCAGGCGCTGACTTGCTGGCGACTCTTCTTCAAAATGCTCATTACGTCAAAGCTGGCGCAGCCGCCCATGCCGATTAATAGCATTTCCATGGGGCGAATACCCATATTGCGCCCGCCGAGGGATTCCGGGCCGTCCATGACCACGGAGTGGCCGCTACCGGACTCCCCCAAAAACATGGCGTTATCGACCCATTTGACTTTGGCTTTCATGGCTTATTTTCCTTCGCGGTTTGGCCAGTCTTATAGACGTATCGGCCTGGATATTGGTTGGGGGCTGGGCGTGACTTGGTATGCCCTATCAGCATAATTGCCTTGCGGCAGGCATTATAGATGCCTGTTAGCTCAGAGGTTTACATTAATATTCTGAAAGTGCGATGATGAGAGTCAATAGTGAAAAAAAATACATGGAGCGCCAAATCGTGAGTCTGAAACCTATTACTCCACATATCGAAAATCTCGAACAATTTCTCGGCCACTGCCATCGACGGCGCTACCCGGCAAAGAGTACCTTGATTTATGCCGGTGATAGCAGCGACACGCTCTACTATATTATTAGCGGCTCGGTAACGGTACTGATTGAGGATGACGATGGGCGCGAGATGATCGTTGCCTATCTCAACCCCGGTGATTTCTTCGGTGAGATGGGGTTGTTTGGCCAGGAAGACCGCAGTGCCTGGATACGAGCGAAAAACGAGTGTGACGTTGCCGAAATCAGCTACGACAATTTCCACGCCCTGACCAAAAGCCATCCCGACTTCCTCTATGCGGTGTCGATGCAAATGGCACAGCGTTTGCGGGATACCACTCGCAAGGTAGGTGATCTTGCCTTCCTCGATGTTACCGGCCGAGTGGCGCGAACACTACTCGACTTGAGTAAGGAGCCCGATGCCATGACCCACCCCGATGGTATGCAAATTAAAATCACCCGCCAGGAAATTGGTCGTATTGTTGGCTGTTCGCGGGAGATGGTGGGCCGAGTACTTAAGGTGCTCGAGCAGCAAGATCTGGTGTGGGTGAAAGGTAAGACCATGGTCGTACACGGTACTCGTTAACGAGTGCGGTTGATCGATATTGAACGGCGCCTTCTTTAATAAGAATAAGGCGCCATTTTTTTGTCCGCTTTTATAATTGCGAGAGTAGTTGGCGGTGCTGTTCTACCGCAAGCCTTGGGCCGAATTGAGTGACGACGGTCGCCGAGGCAATGCTGGCTAATTCTCCCGCCTGTCGATAGCTCATGCCATTGGTAATGCCGTAGAGAAAGGCGCCGGCGAACATATCCCCGGCACCATTGGTGTCAACCGCGTTGACGGCCGTGGGGGCGATGCAGTGGCTGTTTGCACCGTCGTAAACCAGGGCGCCCTCGGCACCGAGGGTGATGGCAAAGGCGGTGGCTGTTTGCTTCATTACCTCGACGGCACCCTCCAGTGTACTTGCTCCGGTCCAGCCAAAGGCCTCATCCCTGTTGCAGAATAAGAGGTCGACCCGTTCACCGATCATTTCCTGTAGACCCTCGCGAAAAAATTCGACCATGCCTGGATCGGAGAGGCTAAAGGCGGTTTTAGTGCCGGCCTGCTCGGCCTGTTTACGGCATTCGATGGCGGCGTCTTTGCCGCTAGGCGATGTCACCAAATAGCCTTCGGTGTATATATATTTGGCGCTGGCAATGGCATCGAGGTTAAGGTTTTTGCGGCAGACGGTTTCACTAATGCCGAGATAGGTGTTCATGGTGCGTTCGGCATCGGGCGTAATCAGCACCAGGCATTTGCCGGTGGTGCCCTCGGGCAATTGCTCAGCGCCGCTGTGGCTTACCCCCGCTTTAGTGAGGTCGTCTAAATAGAAGTGGCCATTGTCATCGTCGGCAACCTTACAGGACTGGTAGGCGCTGCCGCCAAAACTGGCAATGGCCATAATGCTATTGGCCGCAGAGCCACCGCTGGCGCGCTTGGCCATTACCAGGTGGTTGTCGAGGAGTTTGATCAGCTCGAGCTGGCGCGCCTCGTCGACCAGAGTCATTACACCCTTTTCTATACCATAGCTGGAGAGTTCTGCGTCGTTGATTTCAATTTCGGTATCGACTAATGCCGCGCCTATGCCGTAGACATCGAGAGTTTTCATTGCGGTTTCCAGTAAGTTTGCGTTGCGCTCAATCTTCAAATAGCTTGCCACTGAGTCTGGCGGTAGACTATTGGGAGCAATATTTTAACAGTAAATAAAAAAATTCGAGACGCCATCTAGAACTTTGCAGGAATAAGAGTTTGGCCAAAAATAAGCGCAGAAAAACCCGCAAAAAATCCACCAGGGCTAGGCACTCAAAGTTGGGGCTGGCCTTAAGGAAACTCTTCAAGACTATTTTGCTTGGGCTGCTTGCGATCAGCTTGATCGGCTTGCTGGTGTTGGATTATCGGTTAACGAGCCGATTTTCCGGCAGTAAATGGGCCTTGCCAAGTCACGTTTACAGCCGTGCGCTGGAGCTGTATGAGGGCCTGGAGTTGTCACGCGATGACTTTTTATGGGAGCTGGAGAAACTGGGTTACCGGCGCGTTGCAGTGCTCAGTGCTGCGGGTCAGTATCGCCTGCGAGGCCAGCGTGTTGATGTGTACTCCCGAGCCTTTCAGTTTTGGGATGAAAGCAAAGCGGCGCAAATATTTAATGTGACCTTTAAGAACGCTAGGGTTGGGGATTTGCGCAGTGCCCAGGGCAAGACCTTAACCCTGATTCGCCTCGAGCCCCTGCGGATTGGAGGCATCTATCCGGCCCACCTCGAAGATCGCCTACCGGTGCGGCTTGAAGAGCTGCCGCCATTATTGTTGGAAAGCCTTATCACTGTCGAGGACCGAGATTTCTACCAGCACTACGGGCTGTCGCTGCGCGGTATTGGTCGAGCGCTAATCAATAACCTACGTCCGGGTAGCTCGACACAGGGTGGCAGTACCCTTACCCAGCAGTTGGTGAAGAACCTCTACCTTGGTCGGGAGCGCACCTTGCTACGCAAGGGTCTTGAGGCGGTAATGGCGCTGCTGCTCGAACAGCACTATAGCAAGGTCGAAATCATTGAGGCTTATATCAATGAAATTTATCTGGGTCAGGCGGGCAAGCGGGCCATTCACGGGTTTGGCATGGCCAGTCGGCATTATTTTAAGCAACCTCTGGCTGAGTTGGAGTTGCACCAGGTCGCCCTGCTGGTGGCGCTGGCCAAGGGTGCGTCCTATTACGATCCGCGCCGCTACGGTGAGCGCGCATTACAGCGGAGGAATCTGGTGATTAGCTTGCTGGCAGAACAGGGTCTAATTAACTACGCTACTGCCCGTAGGGCAAGTCAGCAAGCCTTAGATATATCAGCGCGTCCCGGTACCCGCACTAACCCCTTTCCCGCCTATCTCGACCTCGTAAAGCGTCAGCTGCGTCGGGACTACGATGAGGCGAGCTTACACGGTGGTGGTTTGCAGGTATTCACTTTCTTTAATCCCCAGGTACAGCGAACATTAGAGAGGGTGATTAGCCGTAAACTACCTGCCATGGAGCGGCAAAAAGGCCTGCATGACAAACCCCTGGAGATGTCTTCATTGGTGGTTCGGGTGGGTACGGCCGAGGTACTGGCATTAGTTGGTGGGCGCGAAACCGGCTTTGCGGGATTTAATCGCGCCCTGGATGCGCGGCGGCCCATTGGCTCAACAATTAAACCTGCGGTCTATTTGACGGCGCTGGAGAGGCCCACTGACTACACCTTGATCAGCCCCATTAGTGATGCAAAGGTGGCCATTCCCGCCGCGCAGGGTGAGATCTGGCGGCCACAAAATTTTGATCGCAAGAGTCACGGTGAGGTACCGTTGTATCAGGCCATGGGCCAGTCATACAATTTGGCCACTGCGCGTTTGGGCATGGCTTTGGGCTTGAGCGATGTCGGTGATACTTTGCGTCGTCTTGGCTACGAAGGCCCGCTGTCGAAGGTGCCAGCCTTGACGCTTGGTGCGGTATCGATGTCAGCCTTTGATGTGGCGACGATCTATCACACCATCGCCGCCGGTGGTTTTTATTCACCACTGGGGTCGATTCACAGTGTTTATAGTGCCGGAAATCAGCCATTGAAGCGCTACCCCTACCGTGTCGAAAGCCGCTTTGATACGGGTGCAATTCATTTATTACAGTATGCAATGCAAGTGGTGATGCGCGAGGGTACAGGCCGTAGTACCCATCGCTTTTTGGGTAATGACATTGCCGTAGCCGGGAAAACGGGCACTTCGAATGATCAGCGCGATAGTTGGTTCAGTGGTTTCAGCGGTGACTATTTGGCGGTAGTTTGGCTCGGCCGCGATGACAATGGCAAGATGCCCTTTACCGGCTCCTCCGGTGCATTACAGCTTTGGAGTCAGCTGATGGCAGACTTACAAGTGCATACTCTTGATTTTGCTCGCCCGGACAATATTGCCTATCACTGGGTCGACCCCGGGCGTGGACTGCGGAGTGAAGAGGGCTGCGAGGGGGCGAGGTATATTCCCTTTATAGTGGGCAGTGAGCCAGAAGCATTGACTACCTGCCACCCCAGGCGAGAGCGCAAAATTATCGACTGGTTTAAAGCTTTGCTGAATTGATTTCGGTGTAAATATTTTTGCATGGTTTTTTTGATAAACAGGGCTTGTTGCCGGTGGGGCAAGGTGCGTTACCTATAGTGAGGAATATGGGCTTGGAAATATGATACTAAGAGTTGTCCGTCTACTGGCTGTCGCGGCAATAGTGTTGGCGACAAGTGCCTGTGCGCCTTTACGGGGGCCGCCAGATTCTGCGTCACCAGTGGCATCGCGTCAGTCCCCAGAGGAGAGTGCTGGGGCAAAACAACAGGGGCGATTGCCAAAAAAAATAGCACCGGCTCCACAAGCGGTTAATCCCGCGCAAAGGGCCGTGAGTGTTCTGTTACAAGAGGGTTGGAGCTATTATCGGCTAGAAAATTACCCGCGTTCGATTGCTATTGCCGAGCGGGCGCAGCGCTTAGACCCGAGGCGAGCCGAGGTTTATCTATTGCTGGCGAGTAGTTATTTTGCTCAGAGTAAGACTGGCCTGGCAGAAGCCCTGACCCAACGCGGGCTGTCGCTGAGTCAGGGTGATGTGACGATTCGGCACCAGCTGCAAAGTTTGTTGGTCAAGATTCGCGACGCGGTGCTTTAAGTACATTGCAAAGAGGGCATTGTTGACAAGGTTTAACTTTTGCTCAATATCACCAGCTTAAAGCCATCGGCCTCGATAATCTTTTCGCTGTGGCTAAACATTGGCTGGGCGAGCTTTTCCAGCGGCACAAATTGGTTGACAACAAACAGGGCGCGGCCCGAAGTGTTTAAGCGCCTGGCGGCGGAGTTAAGGAACTTTTCAGTCAGGCGGCTATCGGTTTTAAAGCCCTGATGAAAGGGTGGGTTGCAGATCAGTGCGTCAAAGCTGGTAGTAATGCCGCTGGCACAATCATCGGTGACGACCTCGCCATTAATGTCAAAGGCGGTAAAGTTTTTGCGACAGGCAATAATCGCCGCCGCACAGTTATCGCTGGCAACAATGTGTAGGTTTTCCTCTGGTAAGGTTTGGGCGGCCATCACCGATAAGTAGCCATAGCCACATCCCAGGTCGAGCAGGCTGCAGGGTGGTGTGGCGAAGCCTGCAAAAAAAATCTTTAAGTGTTTAGCGAGTAAAGCGCTACCCCGGTCAACCTTGTTCCAGCCAAATAATCCCGGTTTGCTGTAGAGCTTATTGCCCTCACAGGCAATGATTGGCGCGAGTTTCTCGTAGGGTGTTTTAAGGGGCAATAAGCGGTTGTCGGCATCGTTTGTTGAGGTCTTATTTTTGCAAATAGTGGTGAGATAATGATTGCCGTGTTTGACCACCGAGGCCTGGGTATTAAAATAAGCGGCGGCTTTAGCGGCGTAGGTTTTAATGCCTTCATTTTTGGCGCCGAGGAGGATTAATTCACCGTCGTCGGCGAGTAGTCGCAATGCGTGGTTAATGATGTGGTGGGCCACGGGCTTTTCTTTTGAGACCCGGTAAACTACACGCTGGAAACTGCCGCTGGCAAATACACTAAAGTCAAAGTCATTGAACAGGCTTTCACAATTGGCGAGTCGGGCCTGGTGGGCGATATCGTGGCGGTTACTGATCACCCGCACCGCAGGGTTAAGGCTGGCAAAGGGGATGTCGATCAGGTTTTCATCGGCCACGAGTAAGCAGGCTTCACTGGTGCCAGGCCTTTGCAGATAGGGCTGCAGTAATAAGAAAATATCGCTCATAAGGACTAGCTAGCTCGAAGTCCTATTCAATAAGCGAGCCGCATCGATGGCGAAATAGGTCAAAATGGCATCGGCTCCGGCGCGTTTAAAGGCAAGTAGTGATTCTATCATCACCGTGTCTTTGTCGAGCCAGCCCTTTTCAAAGGCGGCCATATGCATGGCGTATTCACCGCTCACCTGGTAGGCAAAGGTCGGTACTTGCAGCTCATCTTTCACTCGGTACAACACGTCGAGGTAGGGCATGCCGGGTTTGACCATCAGCATATCGGCACCCTCGGCAAGATCCAGTGCACACTCATGCAGGGCTTCGTCGCTATTGGCCGGGTCCATTTGGTAACTGAATTTATCCCCACCCTTAATATTGCCAGCCGAACCGACAGCGTCGCGAAAGGGGCCGTAGTAGCTCGAGGCGTATTTGGCGGCGTAGGCTAAAATGCGAGTATTCACGTAGCCGTTTTGTTCCAGTGCTTTGCGAATGGCGCCAATGCGCCCGTCCATCATGTCGGAGGGCGCGACGATGTCGACGCCAGCCTCGGCGTGGGAGAGTGCTTGCTTAACCAGCGCCTTGAGAGTCGTGTCGTTTAGTACATAGCCCGCCTCGTCGATGATGCCGTCCTGGCCGTGGGTGGTGAAGGGATCGAGGGCGACATCGGTAATAATGCCCAGTTCGGGGCAGAGCTGCTTGATAGCGCGAACGGCGCGTTGGGCGAGCCCCTCCGGGTTCCACGCCTCCTCTGCATCCAGGCTTTTACATTCTGAGGGGGTAACCGGGAACAGGGCCAATGCAGGAATGCCGAGCTTGTAGCACTGCGTGGCGAGATCGCACAGGAGGTCAATAGACAGGCGCTCAACGCCGGGCATGGACGGCACGGCTTCTCTTTGTTGTTGGCCCTCAAGCACGAACACCGGGTAGATAAGGTCATTCACCGTGAGTTGGTTTTCGCGCAGTAAACGTCGGGAAAAGTCGTCGCGTCGGTTGCGACGCATACGGGTAGCGGGGTACGCTCCGCGAGTAAATTGCCAGCTCATTCGTGCTTAGCTCCTGTGAGGGTTTTTTTGTTCGGCCTTCATTTTAACGACCTTTCAGCTTGCAGCCTATATGCATGACATTTTAGCGCGTTAATTAACGCTACCCCCAGGGTAAATATTGACTATGAACACGGCTATTGGAATTGAACTGCCCGAAGAAATTGCCGCCATCCAGGACGGCATCGAAGCGTTTGTGCGCAAGGAGGTACTGACTCGCCACCAGAAACATGAAGCCCTGCTGCATGACCCGCGTAAGAAGTACACCGAAGAGGGGCGTTATAATCCCGATGTTGTTCGGCTGATTACTGAAATTAGAATGGCTTCATCCGAGGCTGGTTATTTCAATATGAGCGCACCGGAGTCCATTGGCGGTAGTGAAATGGGCTTGCTTGCCTATTACTCGGCCTGGGAGCGCGTGTTTCATGTCTGCGGTGGCCTCAATTGGCTGGGTGTTTACTCCATCAGTCATTGGGCCTTTGGTCCCAGTCCGGTGCTCACCCAAATTACCGAGCGGGCACGGGAGGAAATTCTCCCAGACATGGTGGCGGGTAAAACATCCATGTGTTTTGGTCTATCTGAGCCCGGCGCCGGTTCCGATGCCACCATGCTGAAAACCCGAGCAAGGCGCGATCGCGAGGGTTGGCGCATTACCGGCCGCAAGCTGTGGACATCAAATTCACCCCAGGCGCAATACTGCATCGTCTTTGCCATTACGGATGAGGAAAAAGCCAGCAAGCGCAGGGGGGGGATTAGTGCCTTTTTAGTGCCGATGGATGCGCCGGGGCTGGAAATTGAAAGTATTGTAAAAATGTTTGGTCACATTGGTGGCGATGAGGGTGCTCTGCTTTTTGAGGATGTGAAAGTCGAACCCTGGCAGTTGGTCGGAGAGCTTGATAAGGGTTTTGCCATAGCGATGTTGGGTGTCTCTCTGGGGCGTGTCTACAACTCGGCTCGCGCAGTGGGGCTGGCGCGCTGGGGGCTCGACATGGCCTTTGACTATATTGCTCAGCGCGAAGTCTTTGGCAAGGTGATTGCTGAATACCAGGGTGTGACATTCCCGTTGGCTGAGTCGGCAGCCGAGATTCACGCGGCCCATTTAATGGCTTTGAATACCTGTTTGCTACTCGATCAGGGGAAGCCAGCGATTAAGGAGCTGTCGATGACTAAGGCCTATTCCGTTGAGAAAGCAGTGAAGGCGATGGATAGAGTGATGCAAGTACACGGCGCCATGGGGCTGACCAATGAAATGGGCCTGAACGATGCCTGGGAAACCTTGCGCTCCATTAATATTGCCGATGGCACCAATGAGATACTGCGCCGAACAGTGGTACAGCGCATGCTGAAGGGTGATGTTGATTTATAGTATTGGTTAAGATTGCGTATAAAGTGTCTAGGAGGGTTCAGGTGGGCTCTCTTGGCCGATGTGCATGCAATACAGGTGTATTGTAGTGCTTGTTCTAGGTGCTTAATAATAGCGCTAGAGAACTATTGCGGGGTCAGGGGCACATTGTTTTGGCCTAGCGGTTCACATATGTGAGTAGGCGGTGTGGTTTTAGGTGCTAAAAAGAATTAGCATTTTGCTTGGGAATGTACGTTAGTGAATAGCCCGATCATGCTATTCAGCAATAGATGAAGCTATCAATTAAAAAGAATATGTGAGGACTTCTAAAATGGCCGGAAAAATTTCTCCCTTTGTACAGTCGGATGACGGCGGTAGCAGTGATGGCGGTACGTCGACAGAGGATACTAGCGTAGTTTCTCTGGCTACCCTTGGCTCTGCGATTCAGCAAGCGTTTACTTCTAGCCACATTGGTTGGAATGGTATTAATTGGTCGTTGTTTCCCGCTATAGCACCTCACCCCAATCTCGTTCCAGATTACACAATTACGCATGACCTGGATTCCATCTCGGTTTTTGTTCCCATTTCGGCAGTAAACCCCCCGGAATTTCTTACCGAAGTTGATCAGTACGGCAGGCCTGTAACAGAAGATGAGCTTGATGAGCTTGGTCAGGTTGTTCTGGATGATCAGGGGGAGCCGGTTCAAGTTCCTGTTTTTGTCGTTGATGAATTTGGTAACCCCGTACGTATAGTCGATAGCGCTGCGGATCTTTTTCTGGCCATAGGTGGCACTGATGGCAGCGATCATTTACGCAACCGAGATTACAGCTTCCCCGATGGTGGCGGTGAGCAACGCCAAATAACGGGAGCCTTTTTAGGCTTTTCCGGCGACGATGTTCTTTATTCGCAGAACCTGAATACACCAATATTGGTGGGCGGTAGTGGTGATGATTCTTACATTATCGAAAACGATTATGACCCTTTTCGAGATGCTGACCAAGGCAACATCTTTGCCGGTCAGGGAATCGTTACTCAGGTCGTTGAATACGGTGGTGATGATAACGATAGTATTATCAGCTATAGCAACGAGTGGGTCTGGAGCGGTGATATCGATGGCCAGCATCTATTTTTATCCAATGCAGAACAGACAAATGTATTGATTTATTGGAATTACAAGGTTGCCGATGCGAAAGTTGAAAATTTTTGGTTTGATTTTGACCAAAATGGGCTCAACGAGCATTACTCGTATGAGGAGTTTACTTCGACATTACGTGATAGTAATGGTTGGTTGGGTAGTCTACAGCCTGAGGTGCTGGGCATAAGCCGTACTACCTTGAATGACTTAACTCAGGCGATAACAGAAGCCGTAACTCTTTCCGATCAAATAGAAAGTTATAGATTGGCGAATATCGATGTGGTGTTGCCCATCGCTCGGCTTTATCAGGCCGCCTTCGACAGAACGCCGGATTTGTCTGGCTTGAATTATTGGATAGATCAGTGGGAATCGGTGCAATTATCCATTGGGCAAATAGCCGATGGCTTTTATATTTCCGAAGAGTTTAACTCTACTTACGGTAATTTGGACGATGATTCTTACATCTTTCAGCTTTATGCCAATGTGCTTGACCGCACGCCAGATGAAGTCGGATTTGACTACTGGGTGGACCGCCTCGATGATGGTATGAGTAGGCCAGGGGTTCTGGCCTCCTTTTCAGAGTCGCTTGAAAATAAAATCAATACCGAAGTGCAGTTAAGTGGTTTGGCTGAAAGTACTCCCGGTAACTGGATTCTCTAATTCGACCTTCAATCCTCGTATTTGAATTATTTAATAACGGGGGTTGGTATCTTTTTTTAGCGGCATTTTCGGCCAGCTAAGACCCTGGTATTGAATTTGTATAAAGCTGTTGAGGGACAAAATGATTTCTCATAAAACAGTTTAGAATCGTGTTTTTTTCGAGTGGTTCCTGTGCGATGAGCTAAAGCGTATATGTCGACTTGTCTAAGTAGAGTGCGTGGGCAAGTGACGCAATTCAGCTCATTTTGTCAGATGAACCCTAGTGAACCAGTTGCTGAAAGGATGGCGGATACTGGACTGAATACCCTAATAAATATTTTATTTGAAGTACGTTAGCGTTTAACTCTTAATGGACGTTATCTTCTCTTTATTATATGAATGTGCAATGTCGTCCACGTGGAGCCCCTCAGTGGAAGTTGACGGACCTTTTCCTTAATTGATTTCACGCCGGTATTGCGCGAGGTATTTTCTTGCCTCGGCTTCAAAGCGAGGTGTGGGGCCAATATCTTCAAAAATTGGGTCACCGAACTCATCCCGAGAAATTACTCCGGGCCCTGGAATGTAGGGCATTACTTCTTCGAGGTCGTTTAGGGCGACGGAGAGTAAATCAGCAATGATTTGTTCTTTACTGCGACCAGGGTACATGGCGCTCAGAGCGGCTATACGCGCGAGGTCGCTTACGGGTAGGGGTAGGGTGTATTCGCATACCGATGATTCTTTGGCTGCGGTATCTTGCCATAGGTTGAGTAGTGCGCTGATCCGAGACACGTTTTTTTACCTTCTCCAGAGTTTATTTAAGTCTAGAGTAGTGTTGGAGGGAGTGCTATGAGCTATCGACTCAGGTGCAGGGCAATACTTTAAAGTTGTGATCAAGAGCCGGCATTATTATGACGAGTTTCACTTGGTGCTTGCCATGGCAGGCCACCGAGTGCGTGTTTGTCTGGCAAGGTGAGCACCTAACGGTGGGTATGTAGGGTGTAGCAGGGGCTGTAGTGCTCACCTTGTTTGACAATTTTCATGCGTTTATCGCGAACCAGGTTTCGCAATAGTGTCTCCATGGCAGTAAGAACCTGTTTGTCTCCAGACAGGGTGTAGGGGCCGTGTTTGGCGATTTGCTGCTGACCAAAGGCTTTGACATTGCCGGCCACAATACCAGAAAAAGCGGCGCGCATATTGGCGGCTAGCTGGTGACCGGGCTGGTTGGCGTGCAGGGCAAGGCGAGCCATATTGGCGTGGTTGGGTATAAACGGTTGTTGCAAGCAGTGGTCGATGAATAGTGGCCAGTTGAAATAGTAGGCCTCCTGTTTTTCCTGTCGGGCCAGATGAACTCTTGTTACATTTTTTTGCGCCTGTGCCGCCACGGTTTCTGGTTGGCCAATCATGATTTGGTAGTAGTCTTTGACCTGTTCGCCAAGCGTGGAAACTAGAAAGTTTTCTAGCTCATCGAAATAGCTTTGGCAGGATCGGGGGCCGGCGAGTATTAAGGGGATACTGTGCTGGTTTTGGGGGTGCATAAGGATGCTGAGAAGATAGAGTATTTCTTCGATCGTGCCGACGCCGCCGGGGAAGATAATAATACTGTGGGCTAGCCGAACGAAGGCTTCTAAGCGTTTTTCAATATCGGGCATGATACTCAGTTCGTTGACAATCGCGTTGGGCGATTCTGAAGCAATAATGCCGGGCTCGCTAATACCGATATAACGTCCAGTTTTGATCTGTTGTTTGGCGTGGCCAACTGCGGCGCCCTTCATTGGCCCCTTCATGGCGCCGATACCGCAACCGGTAATGATGTCCAGGCCGCATAAGCCCAGCCGGTAGCCAACCTCCTTGGAATAATCGTATTCGTGGCGAGGAATGGAGTGCCCGCCCCAGCAGACGACCATATTGGGTTGTACGTCACCACGAACAATTTCGGCATTGCGGAGGATTCTAAATACCGCATCGGTGATTCCCTCGGAACTATCAAAATCGAGCTCGGAGGCTTCATTGACAATGAAGTCGGTATAGACGATGTCACGCAGGGCAGAAAATAGGTGGGCGTGGATGCCTCGAATCATTTCCCCACCGACGAAGGCCTGTGCGGGAGCGTTGTAGATTTCCAGAGTCAAGCCTCGAGATTGTGGGATAACCTCGATAGAGAAGTCCGCAAAAGCGGCGAATACCTGAGCTGCGTCGTCCTCCTGGCTGTCGGTGTTAAGAATGGCAAGAGCGCAATTGCGGAATAAGCCCATGGTGTCTTTGTCGGAGGCGGCCAGGCCGGCAACCTCCTGCCGGGATAAAAGCTTGAGTGGGTTTTTAGGGCGTAACGTACAGTGGCGTATTGTATCCATATGCTGGGCTTGGCTCATGATGGGGCTTATTTATTATAGATGCTTGCACGACATTGTGATGACGTGGTCGGGGTAGGTCCGGAGGTATCGCAAGGGTGGGAGTCTCAGCGGGATGCTTACAAGCTCGGTGAGTTACGACTGTAGGGTCGGTGATCTGGTTTTGACGTTGAGATGTAGAGTGACTCAGCTGCCCCCAGGCTCTACCGTCGACAATATCACTTGCTTTGAGGGTGATCTAGAACAACAGCCAATTGAGGTCTACATTAATCTGGCCGGTGTACATCGAGATGTTGCCCCAGTTGCGGATGAGCTGTCAGCCCCTAATTGGCGATATGGGCACCACGCTCGCCGGGGGGGGCGTGCATATTGTTGGCGCAAGCACTATCGCAGTTCAGGTTAATGCTTATGGGTAAGGCTGTCGGTCTCCTCTATGTACAGACCGAGCTTGCGGTGATAAAGGTGCTGTTACCTGTGCGGCGATTGTTCATCGCTCGGAGGTCGTACGCAGGGCTGACCGGGTATTGCTACTGGAGACGGGTGTTTTGCGGGCTTTGATGTAACCGGAATTAATCTCGCCCTTAGCTGATTTCAGCCCTTTCGTTCAGGCGAATAGTCGATTGTTTATGTGTTGTTAAAAAGAACTATTTTCGCTAGCGTGTGTGTCAGTAACCCTGTGATGATTGCTGTTAGAGCTTGTCGTCTGTGAATTGAGTAGTGTAACTATCAGTAACATACTGTTTTTAAGATATTAATATCTAGGTTATGGGTTTTTGGCAGATCAATCCAATGGGGTTGCTAGCTTCGTGT
Source organism: Gammaproteobacteria bacterium 54_18_T64 (assembly GCA_002162825.1). Lineage (GTDB taxonomy): Bacteria > Pseudomonadota > Gammaproteobacteria > Pseudomonadales > Porticoccaceae > Reddybacter. Next base: position 3,319 of record MAAU01000021.1, on the reverse strand, counting down.
TAATTAATGTTCTGATGTTATTTTGATTCTATCCATCTATCCATCTATCCATCTATCCATCTATCCATCTATCCATTCTGACGTTGTTTTGTTAAGCCCATGGTCAACGCTGGCTTCAGGCCCTTATTTGATGAATAGCCGCGCCGAGTTAGAAATGACCCAGGGCATAGTCAATACGCTCATCGACATGCCAGTCTTTTTGCACCAGGTTTTCGATGTGTTGTAGCCGCGAGCGAAGGCCGATACCACTGGCGATTTGTATAAACAAACCAGGCCTGGCATTGACCTCTAAAATCAGTGGTCCGCGGGTTTTATCCAATACGATATCGCAGCCCAGGTAGCCGAGTTCAGTAAAATCGTGACAATGTCCGGCAAGCTGGAGAAGTTTACGCCAGCCGGGAATGGCCAGTTCGGAAAACTTGACCCCGGTATTGGGATGGTGGCTGATTATTTTAGCGTGTTGTACGGCTTTCAGGGCTGTACCCTGGGTGATGTCGAGACCGACGCCGACTGCGCCCTGGTGCAGGTTGGCTTTGCCATCGGAATCACTGGTCGGGCAGCGCAGCATGGCCATCACCGGAAAGCCCTGAAAGACGATAATGCGGATGTCCGGCAGTCCTTCATAGCTGTATTTATCCAGCACCTGGTCACCGTGCACCAGGATTTCAATAAACGCCACATCGGGTTTGCCACCGAGGCTGTACACACCACTGAGAATGTTGGAGACATAGTGGCGAATGGCACCGCTGGTGAGTAAGGCACCAGAGGGTTTGAAAAACTGCCCTCCCTGACGCTGGCTAACCACCAAAATCCCTTTGCCGCCACTGCCCCGTGCGGGTTTTATGACAAAGCTCTGGTGATTTTTTAACAGGGCCGGAAGTGTCTTTAGTTGCGCGGGTGACTCAATCACCCCGAGCAGCTCAGGTACCGGCAGGTTAACGGCTGTCGCAGCCCTTTTAGTTTTTAACTTATTGTCGACAAGGGGGAAATTTTGCCGCTTGTTATAGCGCGAGATGTAAGAGACATTACGTTCGTTGAGACCGAGCACGCCGGCATTGCGCAGCTTACTGTGGCGATTAATCCACATGTACTAGCTCCGGGGGTCTCGGTGTCACTATTTTTCCAGAGCGCTTTGAAAGCGAAACAGTTCGCTTAGCCGGTAGCCAGAGTACTGGCCGAGCAGCAAAATAATACCGAGTACGGCGAGAAGCAGTTCGGGGAAGTTGTAGCTCAAGTGGCCAGCGAGTGCGTTGGTCATCGCTAGGTAGGCGGTGATGGCAACCGTGAGGCTTCCCAGGCCTTGTATGGCAACTTCGCGAGCGCCGTCCTCCTCCCAGGTAATGGATAGGCGCTCAATGGTCCAGGCCAAAATAACCATCGGAAAGAAGGTCATATTGAGTATTTGCTCAAGTCCCAGCTTGTGGCTAACGACACTAAATACCGCCATAAGAAGAACGACAACAATCAATACGGCGGCTATTCGCGACACCATTAACAAGTCGAGCTGGCTGAGATAGGAGCGAATCCAGAGACCGACGATAACTAGTGCGGTGAGTAAGCCGACTCCTGTTAGCAATGTGGTTTGCATAAAGGCCATGGCGATTAATACCGGCATGAAAGTACCGGAGGTGCGGATGCCGATGAGTACACGAAACAGCACGACCACGAGGGCGCCAATAGGCACCAGTAATAACAATTTGAAGACCGCCTGTTTTTCCAGGGGCAGGCTGTATATGTTGAAGTCGATAAGAGCTGAGCTGGGGTCCTGGGCGTGCATCAGGGCGACGTTTTTGGCGGGCAGGTCGTTGGCAATTAGGGAAAAACGAATTTTTGAACGTCGCCCACCCTCGAGTTGCAGGAGGGAATCACCGCCTCGCTGCCAGATAAAGAAATCTTCCGGTAGGCCAAAACGGGCTGTCAGGGGGTCGACAATTTGCCAGCCATGGCCATCGTAAAGCTCCAGTAATTCTCTGGCTGCTTGATTGCGAATTCTGTCGACGAGACTGATGCCTCGCACAATGTGTGAGTTAAGCCCGGCCCGCGTCAATAGCTGCAGGGCAAGGTCGGCTGGTGAGATTTTGTGGCGCGGGTCATTGAGCGAATGGCTGCTCTTGGTCGTTTCGTGTTGATGGAGCAGCTTGAGTAGCTGTATTGTAAAGCTGATGGGGTCGGCGGACAGCGCTCGTGCTCGGCTGATCAAAGTGGCAGCGGCGGACTCCTGGGCGGGACTCCAAATCACTTTATCGGGAATTAACGAGGCCTTTGGCGGTTCGCTGAGAGCTGGTTTGACCTTCTGTTGGGTAATTTTAAGCTTGTAATACAGGGCCTGTTGGCCTGCCGCTTGACGTCGCGTCCAAATGGCTCGACGTTGCTCGCCATCGCTGCGAATATCGAAACCGTAGCCGGAAGAGGTAAAGGTTTCGTCGATTATTTGGTAGCTATGCCGGGGTTGGGGCAGGGCCAGGTCAACAGTAATCGCTTGCTGGGCGGCGAAAAAAGTCACTTTGGCTTCAATCTCCCAAACGCGAGTCAAGCTGCCCGGTGACAGTGGCAAGCTTAGGGACAAGTTTTTATAAAGAGTGAGGCCGAGGCCGCTCGCTATAAAGACCAAGGCGAGCAAATAGACCTGAGCACGTGAAGACATAAGTATCGGCTTATTGTGCGATTAAGCGCTGGCTAACATCGACGATGGCCAGGTTGCGCAGGAAGTTGCGGCCGATTAACACCGGGTAAGTCATGGTGGTGCGCTCGGACAGGGAAACGTCAATTTGCTCACTTATAGAGCCAAGGCTGACGGTCATTTTTACCACCAGGCGTCGCTCCCGAGTCTCGGTACCGGCCTGTTTGATGAGTACGGTGCGGGCCAGTGGCCTTTCAATCGACATGGGGGACTCCATTGAGGGGTGGTCGATTTCGAAGCGCACCCACTCGCGGCCATCTCGCTCGAAGGCCGCTATATCGTTGGCGTGAATAGAGGTGCCGGCGGCTCCTGTATCGATACGGGCCATAAAAGACTGCCCTGGAGGCTTGATATTGACACTTTCCACTTCGCCAATGACTAATTTATCCGCAATTTTGGTGGCTGGGTGCACCGGACAGCGTTGCGGCTTGTTGTTCGGGCAGGCCCTTTGTTGCACGGTCGGGCATGCCGCTACTTCGGCGATTGTGGGGCAGGCAGGGGCTTTGACAGGGGTGGGGCAATGAGCGCCATTACTTGAATTTACCCCCTGCTGCCTAGCTGGTGTGACGGTACAGGCGGATAGCGTGACTATGAGAGCCAGTGCGATCTGTAGGTGGGGGGGTACAAGCGTGGCGGGGG
>MAAU01000090.1 GCA_002162825.1 Gammaproteobacteria bacterium 54_18_T64 | reverse complement strand
CAATGTGAACGTGCATTCTTTCTTCTTCTCGTGAAAAGAAGAAAAACCTATAACCACTTTCACGAAATATTGTAGGGCTCATTTTCTCTCCTGCCACACTCGGTCTACAAGCGCCCCACAATATACCGAAAAACCAATGGCCACATTGAATCTATGCGGCATCGGATTCAAAGCTTAACGCCACAAGACCAAAAACAAGCCCTTAAATCACATCCCCAGGCACCCGAACCCACCCTTCCATTAACACCCGGGCACTACGACTCATACTCGCCTTATTCACCGCCCACTCACTACCGACCTGACTCGCCTCGGCACCAACCTTCAAAGTCCCAGAGGGATGACCAAAGGTCACACTGCTACGCTCGCCACCACCGGCAGCCAAATTAACCAGCGTACCGGGAATAGCAGCCGCCGAGCCAATGGCAACGGCAGCGGTGCCCATCATCGCGTGGTGCAATTTACCCATGGACAGTGCGCGCACGAGCAGATCGATATCCTCTGCGGCTACCGACTTGTCACTTGAAGAGGTGTAGGTAATCGGCTTGGCCACAAAAGCCACCTTGGGCGTGTGCTGGCGACCCACGGCCTCTTCGACATCTTTAATTAAGCCCATACGAATGGCACCGTGGGCGCGAATGGTTTCAAAGCGCGTTAAGGCATCGGGATCACCATTAATGGCTTCCTGCAGCTCGGCACCGGTGTAGCCAATCTCGTCGGCATTGAGGAAGATGGTGGGAATACCGGCGTTAATCATGGTGGCTTTGAAGGTGCCGATGCCGGGCACTTCGAGCTCATCCACCACATTGCCAGTGGGGAACATGGCGCCATCACCGTCGGCGGGGTCGATAAAATCAACCAGTACTTCGGCAGCGGGAAAGGTCACGCCGTCGAGTTCGAAATCGCCGGTTTCCTGTACTTCACCGGCTGTCATCGGCACGTGGGCGATAATGGTTTTTTCGATATTGGCTTGCCAGATACGAATCACGGCAATGCCATCAGAGGGAATACGTTCGGCATCAACGAGACCATTGCTGATAGCAAAGGCGCCAACGGCTGCGGTGAGATTGCCGCAATTACCACTCCAGTCGACAAAGGCCTTGTCGATGGCGACCTGGCCAAAGAGGTAGTCGACATCGTGGTCGGCTTGCTCGCTTTTTGCCAAGATGACGGTTTTGCTGGTGCTGGAGGTGGCGCCGCCCATGCCGTCGGTTTGCTTGCCGTAGGGATCGGGGCTGCCAATGACTCGCAGCAATAAAGCGTCACGCGCCGCACCCGCCACCTGCGCCGCTGCCGGCAGGTCTTTTAAACTAAAGAAGACACCTTTACTGGTGCCGCCACGCATATAGGTGGCGGGGACTTTTATTTGCGGTACGTGAGCCATGGCTGTTAATCCTGATCTGATGTTTTAATAATTTGAACAACGATTATATTTCTAAGGTAAGCGTTAATTGCAATGTAGCAACGCCGAATCATTCAGCGTTGCTACATCCACGAATCAACCTTTAGCTAGCGACTGAAGACTCTAAGAAGTCATCGGCAAAGCGCTGCAGTACACCGCCCGCGTCGTAGACCGACACTTCTTCAGCGGTATCCAAGCGACAGGTGACTGGTACGTCGACGCTCTCACCGTTTTTACGCTGAATTCGCAGGGTCAGGTCAGCTCGGGGACTGGCTTTACCAATCACATCGAAAGTCTCGGTGCCGTCGATGGCGTAGGTCTTGCGATTTTCACCGGCTTTAAATTCCAGTGGCATCACACCCATGCCGACCAGGTTGGTGCGGTGGATACGCTCGAAGCCCTCGGCAACAATGGCTTCAACACCGGCTAAACGAACACCCTTGGCGGCCCAGTCACGGGAGGAACCCTGACCGTAGTCGGCACCGGCGACGATAATCAGCGGCTGCTTGCGCTCCATATAGGTTTCAATGGCTTCCCACATGCGGCTGACGGTGCCTTCCGGCTCAATGCGCGCCAGTGAACCCTGCTTGGTTTCGCCGTTTTCCTGCACCATTTCGTTAAACAGTTTGGGGTTGGCGAAGGTGGCGCGCTGGGCGGTGAGGTGGTCACCCCGATGGGTGGCGTAGGAGTTAAAGTCTTCCACGGGCAGGCCCATTTTGTCGAGATAGGCACCGGCGGCACTGTTGAGCTGAATCGCGTTCGATGGCGACAGGTGATCAGTGGTGATGTTGTCACCCAACACGGCCAAGGGACGCATGCCCTTCATGGTGCGTTCACCGGCCAGTGCGCCTTCCCAATAAGGCGGGCGGCGAATATAGGTGGTTTGCGGACGCCAGTCGTAGAGTGGGCTGATTTTCTCGCCCTGCTCTTCGGTGATATCAAACATCGGAATGTAGATTTCACGGAATTGTTCGGGCTTTACACTGGCTTCGACAATCGCGTCGATCTCTTCATCGCTGGGCCAGATGTCTTTCAGGGTGATGTCGTTGCCGTTTTGATCTTTACCGAGCACATCTTTTTCGATATCGAAACGGATGGTACCGGCAATGGCGTAGGCGACCACGAGAGGTGGCGAGGCCAAAAAGGCCTGCTTGGCGTGGGGATGAATACGACCGTCGAAGTTGCGGTTACCCGACAACACGGCGGTGGAGTATAAATCGCGGTCGATCACCTCCTTCTCAATCACCGGGTCGAGGGCACCACTCATACCGTTGCAGGTGGTGCAGGCAAAACCGACGATGCCGAAGCCCAGCTGCTCCAGCTCTGGCAACAACTTGGAATCTTCCAAATACAGCTGAGCCACTTTGGAACCC
>MAAU01000080.1 GCA_002162825.1 Gammaproteobacteria bacterium 54_18_T64 | reverse complement strand
CCATAACATTGTCTCCTGGCTTTGATTAGTTGAAACTAATCCCAGTTAAGTTTCACTCGATGGTTTGAGTAAAACATATTCGGTGATCAAACCCAGTTGAAATAACTGAATCGGGTCACACCGTTTGCGCGGGCCGCAACATGAAACGACCTGATAGGCCGTCATATTACAATTAAACCCTAAGGGCACCTGCGGTCTTTAACGGCTCACACTTCGAACTGAAGCGCGAACCCCAAAGTCTGTAGTCAGCCTTCTAGCTTTCGAGAGAGGACTGATCGATGAGCAAACCGGGACCCATGGTGGTGGATACCGTGATTTTTTTCAAATAAATACCTTTCGCAGAGGCTGGTTTGCCCTTGTGCAAATCGGAAATTAGAGCTTCCAGATTTTGCTTAATAGCGGCCACTTCGAAAGAAATATTTCCGATGCCACCGTGGATGATGCCATTCTTATCGGTTCGATAACGCACCTGCCCAGCCTTAGCATTTTTAACCGCTGTCGCCACGTCGGGTGTAACTGTGCCTGTTTTCGGGTTGGGCATCAGGCCGCGCGGCCCGAGTATTTGACCCAACTGGCCAACAACGCGCATGGCATCGGGGCTGGCAATAACGACTCCAAAGTTTAAGTCGCCACCTTTGATTTGTTCGGCGAGATCTTCCATCCCGACCAGATCCGCACCCGCTTCACGAGCTGCATCGGCATTTGCGCCCTGCGCAAAAACGGCGACTTTGACATCTTTACCGGTACCGTTGGGCAAGGTCGTTGCCCCGCGTACGGCCTGATCCGATTTGCGCGGATCAACACCGAGGTTAATCGCGACATCAACCGTTTGCGAAAACCCACCCTGAGGGAAGGATTTCAGCAATTCGAGAGCATTTTCTATAGGGTATAGCTTGCCGTGTTCGATTTTCTCTTCAATCAGACGTTGGCGCTTCGTTAGCTTAGCCATTACACACCCTCCACTTCGAGACCGGCACTACGAGCAGAGCCAGCAATTGTACGTACGGCCGCATCCATATCAGCTGCGGTGAGATCGGGCATTTTTTGCGTCGCTATCTCTTCTAGCTGGGCGCGTGTTACCTTGCCAACTTTTTCGGTGTTCGGACGTCCACTACCTTTCTGAATACCGGCGGCTTTACGCAGTAAAACTGAGGCTGGCGGAGTTTTCTGAATAAAGGTAAAGCTACGATCTGCATAAACCGTGATTACGACAGGGATCGGCAAGCCTGGCTCAATACTTTGAGTCTGGGCATTGAATGCCTTACAGAATTCCATGATATTCACGCCATGCTGACCCAGTGCAGGGCCAACGGGTGGGCTGGGGTTTGCCTGACCGGCAGCAACCTGTAACTTGATATATGCTTGTACTTTCTTCGCCATCTTACATTTCTCCGTTTGGGTGTAACGCCTCAGAGTTGCAATCAACCCGTCTCTGGCTTCCCGTCTCGCTCAACAGCGAGGTTAATATCAGGCTTTTTCGACCTGCGTAAAATCTAGCTCAACGGGAGTAGAGCGACCAAAGATGGTCACGGCAACCCGCAGTTTACTTTTATCGTAATTGACTTCTTCTACAGTTGCGTTGAAGTCGTTAAAGGGGCCATCTATGACCCGAATCATTTCGCCCGGCTCGAACAAGGTTTTCGGCCTCGGCTTCTCTTCTGCATCGTGCACACGAGCAAGAATTGCATCGGCTTCACGCTCGGTAATTGGCGCCGGTTTGTCCGCCTTACCACCAATAAAACCCATTACACGCGGGGTTTCTTTAATCAGATGCCAGGTATCGTCACTCAACTCCATCTGAACCAGTACGTAGCCTGGAAAAAACTTTCGCTCACTTTTGCGCTTCTGACCGCCACGAATTTCGACGACCTCTTCTGTGGGCACCAGCACTTCACCAAACTGATCTTCCATACCGGCAAGATCCACCCTCTCTTTAATAGCAAGAGCGACTTTTTTCTCGTAACCGGAATAAGCATGCACCACATACCAACGTTTTGACATAATGCCTACCCTATAATCATCGCGGCTATCCAGCCAAAAAATGCATCGAGGCCCCACAACAGCATAGCCATAACCAAAACAAAGGCCACAACGACTAGTGTCGTTTGATTGCGCTCTTGCCGTGTTGGCCAGACAACTCGTCCTGCCTCTACCTTGGCGCCTTTAGCAAGGGCCCAAAAGTCTGCGCCCTTGGCCGTTTGTAAAATCACGACACCTGCAACAACCGCTACCAGGATAAGAATCAAGACACGGTATAGCAGAGGTTCTGCCGAGAAGTAGTAATTGCCGTAAATGGCACCACCGAGAAGAATCGCTATTAACGACCACTTTACACCATCAAAGCGGTATGTCTTTTCGTCAGTTGCAGCAATCATTTTCTTCGCCCGGTTATATTGGCAGGCCAGGAGGGACTCGAACCCCCAACAGCCGGTTTTGGAGACCGGTGCTCTACCAATTGAACTACTGGCCTATAAACTCATTTTAAATTTTAACTCGCCTTTCAGACGACGCAACAACAGCCAGGGAGCGGACACCTGACTGTTGCCGACTAAGCTAGCGCTGAAACTATTCGAAAATCTTAGCCACAACACCCGCACCTACGGTACGACCACCTTCACGGATGGCGAAGCGCAGACCGTCTTCCATGGCGATGGGAGCAATCAGAGTAACAACCATTTGCACGTTGTCGCCAGGCATGACCATTTCAACGCCTTCGGGCAGTTCACAGGCACCTGTTACGTCTGTGGTACGG